>JAQGMS010000419.1 GCA_028292245.1 Ramlibacter sp. | reverse complement strand
GCGCCACGCGGTCGAGATCGCCTAATGCCCGTCGCAGAGAACCCAGCATCGACAGCGCGGTGAGTCGGGCCGCGGCATACCCCTGCTCGACCGTCAGTTCGCGTCCGACTTTGCCAAGCGGCCGCGCCAGAGGGCCCTCGGGGCTTTGCGGCCCGTGCCCGGCGATCACGGCGCGGTGGCCGATCAGGCGCACATTGACAAAGGGCAGCACGACGCCGGGCGGCGGCGCGAAGGCCGGCGGCAGCACCAGGCCGAGGGCAGTGAGGCGGGATTCGATGTTGGCCATGGCAAATGCTCTCACAATTGGCCGGCAAGCGAGGCGATGCGGCGAACGGCATCCTCCTGCTTGACGACATCATGATCGTAATTGTCATAATGCGGCGACATGATGAGGAAAGCCTCGTCCTTCATCCATACGTCAAACAGGCGGTAATGGCCGATGGTCTGTTCGCGGCCATTCTTGAAGACGATCTGGCGCGGGTCGCGGTCTTTCAGGCAGGTCTGAAAGAGGTCCGCCAGCCGCTGTCGATCGGTGCTGGAGGCGCGAACCTTCTCCGCCGATAGCCGGATTGCCAGAGCGACCCCGACCGCACAGCGGCTTCGGGGATGGCCGGCTTGCGCCGCCATTTCGATCCATCCCGCCGGGGAACGGGCCGCAACACGCGCCGCAACGGGATCGCCGGCGAGCAACGGTGCGGAGTCCGCCGCAAGCTGGCTGATGGCTTCATAGGCTGCGGGCCGTCCATGTTCGGCCGCGCGAAAAAGATAGCGCGCCGCTTCCTGGGCCACGCGGGGCTTCAACGAATCGGTGGCGCTGTCATAGCCGCCAAGCTGTCGCACGCGCTTCAGAAGCATCCAGCCAAATTTGAGTTCCTCGTCCGGGTTGGACGTCGCGGTCGCGATGCTGGCCATGGCCAGCATGTGCCGGGTTTCCTCCGCCAGCGCGCCCGTGGGAACGAAGTGCTCCAGGCAATCGGCGGCGATCGATGCGGCGCGCCGGTCGCCCGCCCGCGCAAAGCCCATCAGCGCCGCGACGGTGCGATCACGCTCGCCGGTATTGCGGGACTGCGCAACAGCAGCAGATTGAGTTGTGCCCTGGCAAGGCCTGCGGCAGCGGCGGCGTTGAGGAGCCGCGCCGCTTCAAGCGGATCGCGCTTGCCGTCGATGCCGCGATTCAACAGCACCCCCAGATCGTTCTGGGCGATGGCATCCCCGGCCCTGGCGAGTGGTTTCAGGAGTTCAGCGCCGGTCGGAACCGCATCCAATTGCACAGCCATCACCGCCAACGCACGGCGATGACCAGCGCCGAAAGTGTTTGGCAGTTGCAGGAACGCGATGAAGGCGGCGATTGCTATCGCGGCGATGATCGATGCCCTGACCATTATTTGCGCCCGGCGGCGTTCGTCGTGTTGGCGTTGAGCTTGCGGTCCGCGTCGAAGAACAGGAAGCCGTTGAGTGCGGCCTCGGTGGAGGCGATCTCCAGCATCGGCCGCGCCTGGTAGGGTATCCGCGGCGTCACGACCAGCCATTCCGGCTCGCGGTACCATCGCGGTTGCTGCGCGGCTTCCTGCCGATCGATGCATTGACGCGCCATGGCAACGGCGGCGTCGAAGGCCTGCCTCGTATAGGGTTTGCCATCGAAGCGCAGCTGGGTCATGCGGGCGTCCGCGACCCGGCACTGCGCCGCCCAGTCACCCTTTTGCGCCCCGGCTTCGAGCCATTCCCAGTTGCTACGGTTGCGCAATCGAACCGCGAGCGGGTCGCTACCCAGTTTTTCGCCGAACTGCATCGCTAGAATCCCAAGCGGTTCATAGGCGCCGGGCTCGCCGGCCTCGGCCGCGGCGAACAGCAGTTCCATCGCTTTCCGCGCCAGCGGCAGCACCGTGGCGTCATACTGGCTCCGCTCGCGGGGATCGTCGGAAAGCGGTCCCTGCATCGTGCGCGCGCGATTGAGCAGCGCCCATCCCGAATGCAGCAGCACATTGCCGTCCTTGCTCTTCTCGACCTGGCTGCCCGCTACCACCGAGCGATCATCCCGGTCCGGCAGTGTGCGGTTGGTGGCCTCGAAATACAGGCAGTCCTGGATATGACTTGCGGCGGCGGGGTCCCGGGCTGCGACGGGGGCGAGGGCGGCGGCGACGTTGGCCGCGCGCGTCACGTCCAGCGAACAGCGGCCGTTCGCAATCATGACGGCGTTGAGGCGGGCGCGCGCCGAACCATGATCGGCGGCGCGCGCAAACAGCCGGCGCGCATCGTCAAAATTTTGATCCGTGCCGACGCCGCGCGCGCGCAACACCCCGAGATTGTTCTGGGCGCGGGGGTCCAGCAATTCAGCCAGCGCCGACAACACCGCAGCGGAAACCCAGGGCCAGCCGGCCGCGAGCGCCCCCTGCGCCAGCGCGTGCCGCTTGGCAACGAGGTAGTTGAAGGGAGCCAGTAGCGCGCAGCTGACAAGGACAGCAATCAAGGTGATGGCGATGGCGGCGCGGCGCATCGCCGTGTCGCTTGACGCCTCCTCGGACGCGCTCGGCCAGCAGATCAAAAACACGACCCAGCCGGTTGCAAACAAACCTCCCAGCGGCGTCTGTCCGCCGAACGGCGAAAAGAAGCGGACGCCGGTAAGGCGGGTGAGGACGAATTGGTCGAAGGCGAGCAAGAGTGCCACCCCGATCATGATGGGCAACGGCGCCAGACCGATATCGCGAAGGCGCTTGGCGACAAGGGCGATCGAGGCCCAGATTCCAACCCCGCCGGCCGTCACCGTCACCAGCACGCCGACAATGGTCGAAGCTCCGCGGACATGCGAGAGGACGCCGGAAAGGCCGGCGCCAAGAAGCAGGAATGCAAGGGCGATGGCGGCAACGAGCGCCATGCCAGCCAGATTCCAGCCCACAAAGGCCAGCCTCCCCAGCCGTCCGCGAAACCCAAACAGCGCGTCGATCATGGATCGGTCCCAGGTTCAACCAATGCCTAGCATGAAAAAATCATGCAAATGTTTGGCGGATGGATTGCATTGCGCAGGCGGCGTTAGCGGGTTTTCAACGGTAATCGTGCGGCGCGTTCGAACGGGAGTGCCGCCCGCCCTCAGCGGCGATAGCGCTCGTTGCGGGCATAGACCGGGCGGCTTTCCTGCGGCGGGCGGCTCGTCAGGCTGGCGCGCGCCTCGCTGGCGACCGGGATCGCGGGCTTGAGCTCTTCGAGGAAAATCGGCCTGGAAAAGTAGTAGCCCTGCGCATAGCGGATCTTGGTGGCGGCCTGCAGATAGGCGAGTTCCTCGAACGTCTCGATGCCCTCGGCGATCACGGTCATGCCCAGCGCTTCGCTCAAGGATTCGATCGCCCGCAAAATGCCCTGACTGCGCGGGCGCTTATGGATGTCGGTGATGAACGAGCGGTCGATCTTGATTTCGTCGGCGGTGATGTCGGCCAGCGCCGACAGTGACGAATAGCCGATGCCGAAATCGTCGATCGAGATTCCGACGCCCAGCTTGCGGAAGATCGGCAGGATTTCGTCCTGGAAATGGGTCTTGGTGACGAAGGCGTCTTCGGTGACCTCGATCATGAAGCGCCTGGGAAATCCGGTGGCCTCGAGCGCCTGCGCGAACGAGTGCATGAATTCCGGATTGCCCGCCTGTTTGGCCGCGACGTTGATGCTGATGGAAGCTTCGGGGCCGAAAGTCTCGTTGATCAGGTCGATCGACTTGACGATTTCGGCCAGCACCAGATGGGTCAGCTCGTCGATCAATCCGAGTTCGACGGCGAGATTGATGAAGGTGCCGGGAGCCTGGATCACGCCCTCGTCGTCGCGCAGACGAACCAGCGCCTCGATGCCCTTGACGTCCTGGGTCCGGATGTCGACCTTGGCCTGGAAAGCGCAGCAGAAGCGCTTTTCCAGGATTGCGAGCCGCAGCGATTGCTCGATCTTCATGCGGGCGAGCGCCTCGCGCTCCATGCTGGCGTCGAAGAACGCAGCGGAACCCTTGCCGTCGTTCTTGACGCGATACATCGCGATATCG
>JAQGMS010000259.1 GCA_028292245.1 Ramlibacter sp. | reverse complement strand
GCAGGCCCAGACCCTGGTCGCCAACGCCGAGGCCGATCTGGCGGGCCTGGAGCAGCAGCGCGACGTCTATGAACACGCCATCGCCGTCCTGATCGGCGAGGCGCCAGGCAACTTCAGCCTGGCCCGCGCCGAATGGACCGACAAGGTTCCCGACGTGCCGCCGGGCGTGCCCGCGACCCTGTTGCAGCGCCGGCCCGACATCGCCGCGGCCGAGCGGCGGAGGGCCGCGGCCAACGCGCAGATCGGCGTGGCCCGCGCCGCCTACTACCCCAACATCACGCTAGGACCTTCGCTGGGCGTCGACAGCCGGATGCTCTCCACGCTGTTCGACGCGCCCAGCCTGCTGTGGTCGCTGGGCGTTTCGCTGGCGCAGCCTCTGTTCGACGCCGGCCGCACCGACGCCAACGTGGCCATGGCCGAGGCCGGCTACCAGTTGACCGTGGCCAACTACCGCCGCGTGGTGCTGACGGCGATGCAGGAAGTGCAGGACGGCATCAGCGGCAGCGCCGCGCTGGACCGCGCGCTGGCGCAGGCACGGCTGGCCGAGCAAAGCGCGCAGCGCGTGCTTCAGCTGGCGACCGACCGCTACGAGGGCGGCGTTGCGACCTACCTGGACGTGATCACCGCGCAGCAATCGCTGTTGAACAGCCAGCGGCAGGTGGCGCAATTGCTGGGGCAGCGGCTGCTGGTCTCGGTGTTTCTGGTCAAGGCGCTGGGAGGAGACTGGTAGTGGAGCTGCTCGAACTCCTGCTCCTGCTGCTCCTCAGTTCCGTCGCCCTGGGCTGGATCGCCCGCCACTTCAAGTTTCCCTATCCGATCGCGCTGGTGGCGGGCGGTGCCGTGCTGGGGGTCATCCCCAACCTGCCGCAGTACGTGTTCGATCCGCAATTGATCCTGGTTGCCGTGCTGCCGCCCATCCTGTACCAGGCGGCGCTGCTCACGTCATGGACCGACTTCAAGGCCAACATCCGGCCGATCGGGCTGCTGGCGATCGGCCTGGTCGCTGTGACCACGCTGGCCGTCGGCGCGGCGCTGAAGTGGATGGTGCCCGACGTGCCGTGGGCGGCGGCCTTCGTGCTGGGCGCGATCGTTTCGCCGCCCGACGCGGTCGCCGCCACAGCGATCCTCTCGCGCCTGAACATGCCGCGGCGCATCGTCACCATCCTGGAAGGCGAGAGCCTGGTCAACGACGCATCCGGGCTGGTGCTGTACAAGTTCGCCGTCGCGGCGGTGATGACCGGCGCGTTCTCGTTCATCGACGCGGCCTCCCAGTTCGCACTGGTGTCCGCCGGCGGCATCGCCGTGGGAGTCGCGCTCGCCTTCGCCTACATCGCCATCCACAAGCGGCTGGGCGACCCCTTCATCGAGGTGCTCACGGTCCTCACGATTCCGTACTGCGCCTACATCGCCGCCGAATTGCTGAACGTGTCTGGCGTGCTGGCGGTCGTCGCGGCGGGGCTGGTGCGCGGACGCTACGCGCCCGAGATCGTTTCGGCCGAGATGCGCATCATGGCGCGCTCGGTGTGGAACATCCTGGTCTTCCTTCTCAACAGCCTGGTGTTCATCCTCATCGGCCTGCAGATCCATGCCGTGGTGCTGGAGAACCTGGCGCGCTATCCGGCGGCGCAGCTCGCCGCGATCGGTGTGGTGGTCACGGCCATGGCGATCGCGGTGCGCTTCGTGTGGGTCTTCCCGGTCGCGTACCTGCCGCAGCGGCTCATCGGCAACCTGCGCGACGCGAAGACGCGTCCCAACAAGAGCGAACTGGTCATCATCGGCTGGTGCGGCATGCGCGGCATCGTCTCGCTGGCCGCCGCGCTCGCGCTGCCGCTGGCGTTGCCGGGCGGTGCGCCGTTCCCGCACCGCGACCTCATCATCTTCGTCACCTTCGTGGTGATCGTCGCTACGCTGGTCGGCCAGGGCCTGACGCTGACGCCGCTGATCCGCCGGCTCAAGGTCGGCTCCGATTGGAACCTGCACGACGAGCAATTGCGCGTGCGCGCGGCGATGAGCGCAGCGGCGCTGGTGGCGATCGACAAGGAACTTGCCTCCGAGGGTGTGCCCGCGCAGTGGGCGCAGGCGCTGAAGGGGGAGATCTCCGACCGGATCGCGTTGGCCGCGTCGGAGGCCGCCGAGCTCACGCCGCGCATGGAACTGGTCAACCGCCTGCGCCATTGCGCCATCCGCGCCGAACGCCAGGAGCTGATCCGCCTGTGGCGCGCCAACGAGATCGGCGACGAGGTGATGCACCACCTCATGGAATTGCTGGACTACGAGCAGGCGCATCTGCCTGCTCAAGTGCCCGCTGCCGCCAGGCCGCAGCCGGAGACGGCGACGACGCCGGCCAGGGACTATTGAACCATCGGGTTCGGTTCGACTGGCGAAGCGGCGCCGGGCGCCACCGGGCACGCCAGGATTGCCGCCCATGCAGGTGAGTCGCGGTCAACGCGCCACATCCGCAGGCTGTCCGCTGCGGCCACGGATTCAGAGGCTTGGAACGAGAAGGCTTGCGCGTCCCCTTCCGATCCGAACACCCAGCTGACGGGCGAGCCGCACAGCGCCAGCTTGAACCGGCTCGCCTCGACCAGCTGGCCCGAGTTGCCGAATTGGCCGGCGTCGGCGAGTTCCTTGCGCCAGTTGTCATGCTGCTGCACCGAAGAATCGGCCCACTGGTCCACGACAAAAACCGGGCCGGTCAGGTGCGCGTAAAAGGGCAGGTCGTATAGATAGTTCCGCAGGAAAAACACCGGCTGCCCCGCCACGCGTTCGTGCGCAAGCACTGGTGCCAGTGCCTGCGCCGGGCTCGGCTCGTGCAACGCCACCGCGGCAACCACGCCGAGGTCCAGCATCACCGCGACGATGGCCGTGACGGCCCACGCCTTGCGGGCACGCGCCGACGCCAGGCGCAGACGGGTGGCGGCCTCGCCGATCAGCCACGCCAGGGGAGGCACAGCCGGCAGGATGTAGCCGACGAGCTTGGACTGGGGCACCGAGAAAAACATCACGACCGAGAACACCCACCATGCCATGAGCGCTCGCAACCCGCGGCCTTCTCGGTTCCGTGTGCCACGGCGCCATCGCCCGATGCCCCAGGCCAACCAGGGCAGCGAGAGGACGGCGAGGACCACGGGGTAGAACCAGAACGGCTGGACGTTGTTGAAGCCGCCCGCGGCAAAACGCTTGAAATGCTGGACCACGAAAAAGTAATCGTAGAACTGTGGATACCGGGCCTGCATCGCCAGGAACCAGGGCAACGTCAGCGCCAGGAAGAGACCCACTGCCGGTGGCCAGAGCAGCCGCGGCAGCAGGCGCAGCCGGCCCGTCGCAATCAACCACGGGCCGACGACCAACATCGGCAGGGCCACGCCGATCAGTCCCTTCGCCATCAGGCCGGCCGCGGCCGAGGCCCATGCGCCGGCCAACGCAAGACGGAAGGGTTCGCCGCGCTCGGCCCGAAAGACCGAGTCCGCCAGCAGCAGGATCGTGAGCGTGATGCACGCCGCCACCAGCATGTCCAGGTTGGCAAACTGGGCACCCAGGAAGAACATCGGATGAGTGGCCAGGACGACCAGCACGGCCCTGGCGCTGCGCCGGCTCGTCCACCGGAGCGTGAAACGGTACAAGGCGTAGGCCGCCGCAGTGGCTCCGGCCAGCGACGCGAGCCGCGCAGCCCATTCGGCGGCGCCGAACAGCCAGAGGCTCGCCGCCGTCAGCCAATAAAAGAGCGGTGGCTTGTGGAAGAAGGGCATGCCGTCCAGCGTCGGCGTCAGCCAGTTGCCCGATCGCAGCATCTCCCACGCCACGCCGACATAGCGGCCTTCGTCGGGCAGCATGAGCGGGCGCGCCCACGCGGTGCAGGCCAGCCAGGCACAGATGGCCAGCAAGAGCCACGCCTGCGCGGACAAGCGCGTGCGCAGCGGCGCCCAGATGCCCGAAGATTTCATCAAGTACGAAGCTCTCGCCTCATTGCGACAGCCCCAGGGCCTCGTTCGCACGTGCGATGGTGCGCCTGCGCAAGGGCGCCAGCACCAGCTTGGCCGTCACGCCTGTGGCAATGCTGATGGCCGCGGCGGCGATGAACACCCGGTTCCAGTGGCCGCCGGCCGACACCAGCGAAGCCAGCGGCACCAGCAGCGCTGCCGTGCCCTTGGCCGTGTACAGCGTGCCGGCATTGCCGGTCGCATGGCCGGCCCCGAAGGTGTCGGCGCACAGCGCCGGGAAACCGGAGAAAATTTCGCCCCAGAACACGAACACCAGCGCCGAGAACACCATGAAGGCGACCGGGTGGTGCCCGAAAGCCATCAGCCCCAGCAGCGCCAGGCCTTCGCCGATGTAGACCACGAACATGATGTTCTCGCGCCCGATCCGGTCGGCGATGAAGCCGCAAACGGGCCGCGTGAAGCCGTTGCACAGGTTGTTGATCGACAGCGCCATCGTCAGCAGCGGCAGCGTCAACCCCGCCAGGGAGACCGGCAGCGCCGCGATGCCGTACTCGGTGGCGATCGGCCCGATCTGGGCGGCGGCCATCAGGCCGCCCGTGGCCACCGCCACGAACATCACGTAAATCAGCCAGAACACCGGCGTGCGCAGCATCTGCCCGGCGGTGTAGTCGACCTTGCTGGTGACATGGCGCGGCGTCGCGGCGGCGCCCTTCGGCGGCTGCGGCCGCACGATGAACAGGGCCAGGATGAAGATGCAGGCGCCCTGGAACAGGCCGAAGGACAGGAAGGCGTTCTCATAGCCGGAGCTCTGGATC
The DNA here is from genome assembly GCA_028292245.1 of Ramlibacter sp. Classification (GTDB taxonomy): domain Bacteria; phylum Pseudomonadota; class Gammaproteobacteria; order Burkholderiales; family Burkholderiaceae_C; genus Ramlibacter. The sequence continues at coordinate 20,659 of JAQGMS010000259.1, read as the reverse complement.
ATCTGCGCCACCGGGATCACGCTGAGCGCCGCACCCGAGCCGTAGCCGGCAGCTGTCAGCCCTGCGGCCAAGCCGCGTCGGTCGGGAAACCACTTCAAGGCGTTCCCGACACAGGTGCCGTACACACAGCCCGCGCCGATGCCGGTGATCGCCGCGGCGAAGTACAGCACCGGCAGCGAGGCGGCATGGGCGTCCAGCACCCAGCCCAGGGCCGCCAGGATGCCGCCTGCGGCGATGATCGGGCGCGGGCCGAACTTGTCGACCAGCCACCCTTCGACCGGGACCAGCCAGGTCTCGACCACGATGAAGACGGAAAACGCCAGCTGGATGGCCGGCAGGCCCCAGTGGTGCTTTGCGTCGATCGGGTTGACGAACAGGGTCCAGGCGTATTGCAGGTTCGCCACCAGCCCCATGCAGACGATGCCGATCGCGATCTGCACCCATCTGTTCCTCAAGCCCGTTGCCCGGGCCGCCGCCGGCCGCCCCGTAAACTGCATCTCGCTGGTCATCGTCACTGCATGTCTCCTTTGTGTGGAGACTAAGCGAGCAACAGTGACGGCGGCCCGACGCCGCCATTACAGTTCTGTCATGTTCCACCTCCAGAAGGAGCCCAGACATGCCCACGAAAATGTTCACAGGCGGCCGCATCAAAAAAGCGGACTATGACCCTGCTTCCCGGCAGCTGGACCTGCATTGGGACAACCAGTCCGTGCTGGCCTACAAGCACGTTCCGGAAGAGGTGTATCGGCGGCTTTGTGCCGCACCGAACCCCGCGACATTCTGGGAGGACCGGATAGCTGATGAGTATCCGAAAGGCACGCCGAAAACTTCCGGCGCCGCGTCCGATGCCGCGAAGAAGTTGAGTGATCTGCTGGGCGGCGGCGAGGAATGAACATCCGCGCGCAGTTGGCGGATGTCACCCTCGCTAGGCCTTAGTGCCAGCGCGCGTCGTACGGGTAGCGGTCGACCGAGTTGGCGTAGCCGTCGCCGTCGCTGTCGATCTGGCCCCAGTTGGCCGGCGCGGCGCCCATCACGACGGTGTTGGGGGCGACGTAAGTCTGCGGAACGACCGCGACGGTGGCCGGCGTCGTGTATGCCGGCTCATAGGCTACCGGGCGGTACACGGTGCAACCAGCCAGCAGAGCCACGCCCAAGGGAGCAAGTAGGTAATACGCTTTCATGAGTAACTCCTGTCCCGCGCTCGAAGATGCGCGGATGCATTTCCAGTGTGGATCGCGGGCACCGGCAGGGGCATCGGCCGGCGCCGAAAAGCGCCGCAAGGGGTTACCTACAGCACCCGATTCGCGTTCAGGCGCAGCAGTAGTCAGCTGCAACTGATCGCAACACTCGCCATCGCTTGCGAACTGACCACGCCGGCCCCACTTGCGACGGCGCATGTCTGCTGCGCCGGTTGCGTCAACACGGTGACGTTGTAGTTTGAGCCGGGCGCCAGCAGGCCCGGGAACGCAAAGGGCCCATTTGCCGCGATCGGGAGGGGCTGGCCATTGTTCATGAGCCACACGCTGTTGCCGACCGCCAGCCCTGCAACCGTCCCGCCTACCGAGGATGTCATCGAGCAGGTGACCGTGACGATGGTGACGTTGTCCGCATAGACATCGACCGTTCCGGATCCGTTGCCGACCAGGCAGGTCTGGCCGACGGGCTGTGTCAACACGGACACGTTGAAGGCCGCGCCGCTCGATACCGGACTCGCAAACGTGAAGCCCTGGTCGCTGGAGATCGTCAGGTTGTCGCTGTTGTTGTCCTGCAGCGTGACGCTGGTCCCCGCAGCCAGGCCGCTCACCGTGCCGCCGATGGTCGCGTCGCCACCACCGCCGCAGCTTGCCAGCACCAGACCGAATGCGAGGACGGAGGCGCCTCGAATGACTTGTTGTATTGAAATCGTCACGGTAATCTTTCGAGGGAAGAGTTGAGTTGATGCAATTGCGACGCTGCTCCCGCAACGCCCATGGCATTGAAAAAGCGGCGCGTTGCCCGGGCGTGTGGTGGGGGTAAAGAAAGGTAAACGCGCAGGTGCTTTACACGCCTGCGGATCGCCGGAAGTTCACGGTACGCGCATCGCTGCGCGCGCCGCATTGCGATCAGTCGCGCGCGTTCCCGAAATGCTGCGCGATGCCTTTGCGCATCAGGTGCATGTACTCGTCTGATTTTTCGACGAACTGCTTGCCGTTGCCGCCGACGACCAGCGCCAGGCCGTCGCCCACGCACCGGGGCAGGCGCATGGAAACGGCGCCCGAGCCGGGACGCACCTGGCCGAAACTGAAGGCGTAGCCGGCGCGGCGCACGCGGGCCATCTGGTCGATGATCCAGCGCGGCTCCACCGGCTTGGTCGGCAACTCGGCGTTCGAGCGCAGCACCACGCGCGAGATCTCGTCGTCGCGGCAGGGCGCCAGCAGGGCCCACCCGCAAGTGGATCGCGACAGCGGATACACCGCGCCGTTGGGCACTTCGTAGGAAGCCGGCGTGGCGGCGGGGATGACGTGGATGTATTGCGCGAACAGGCCCTTGCGGGCGCCCACGGCCACCAGCTGGCCGGTCTGCTTGCTCAGGTCGCGCGTCAGTTCCATCAGCGCGGCGCTGCGGTGCTCGTCGCCTTCGAGCATCCACTGCCCCAGCGCCACCACGCGCAATGTCGGCAGGTAGCCGCGCGATTCCGCATCGAAGGCCAGGTAGCCTTGCGAAACCATGGTGTGCAGGAGCATGGAAGTGCTGGAGACCGGCATGCCCAGGCTGGCGCCGATTTCCTTGGCGGTGGCGGCGCGCCGGACGCGTTCGAACAGCTGCAGCACACCCAATGCGCGCACTGCTGACTTCACGTCAGGATCACATCGATCTCTCGCCATGCGGCGCAGTCTAGCAGCGGGCTTCGCGCTCTCCAACGGTATTTACCATGCCGCGCGGGACGCTATTGCAACTGGATTTTCGCGTCCTTGGCGATGCGCCGGAACGTGGCCGTGTCCTCGGCGACGAACTTCTCGAGCTCGGCCGGCGTGCCGCCCGCCGCGACGAAGCCGATGGTGCGCAGGCGCGCGATCACGTCCGGGTGCCGCACCGCGGCGTTGGCGGCCTCGTTCAGCGTCTTCACGATGTGTTCGGGCATGCCGCGCGGACCCATCAGGGATTGCCAGCCGGGGAGGTTGAAGCCACTGAGCCCGGCTTCGTCGAGCGTGGGAACGTCCGGATACAGCGGGTCGCGCTTGATGCTCGCCACCGCCAGCGCGCGCAGGCGGCCGGCCTCGATGTGCTGGCGTGAGGTGCCGTCGAAGGTGCAGTCGGTGGTGCCGGCCAGCAGGTCGGTGATCATCGGCCCGGCGCCGCGGTAAGGAACATGGGTGATATCCACGCCGGCACGAAGCTTGAAGTATTCAAAAATGAAGTGCACGTTGGAGCCGATGCCCGCCGTGCCGTACGACAATTTGCCCGGCTGCCGCTTGGCCAGCGCGATCAGCTCCGCCGCCGAAGCCGCCGGTACCTTGGGGTTGCACACCAGCACGAACGAGTAGGAGCCGAACGGCGCGATGAAGGTGAAGTCCTTGTTGGGGTCGTAGGTGACGCCGCGTTCGGTCACCGGCGAAGTGGAGTGGGTGCCGCCGTTTCCCAGCAGGAGGGTGTAGCCGTTCGGGGCGGCATGTACGGCATAGGTGGTACCGACGCTGCCGCCCGCGCCGGCGCGGTTCTCCACCACCAGGGGCTGGCCCAGCAGCTCGCCCATCTTGGCGCCGATGACGCGCGCCACCACGTCGGTGACGCCGCCGGCCGCGAACGGCACGACCAGCGTGATCGGTCGCGTGGGGTAGGCCTCCGGTGCCTGCGCGTGCGCGGCCGTGAGGCCGCCCAGGAGGAGTGCGATCGTTGCGGCAAATAGCTTGAACATGATGGGGTCCTTCTTCAGGCCTGCGGCCGGTCCAATGCCGCGTCGCCCAGCAGGTCGCGCGCGATCAGCATGCGGTGCACTTCCGACGGGCCTTCCACGACCCGGTTGACGCGCAGGCCACGGAACCAGTGCTCCAGCGGCATCTCGCGCGACATGCCCATGCCGCCCAGGATCTGCATGGCGCAATCCACGGCGTTGAACGCGGCCTCGCTGGCATACAGCTTCGCCATCGACGCGGCGTTGCGGGCGTCGCCACCCTGTTCGTCCTGCCAGGCGGCATCCCACAACAGCCAGCGTGCCGCGCGCACCGTGACGTGCGAATCCACCAGCATGTTCTGCACCGACTGCCGCGTCGCCAGCCGTTTGCCGAAGGTCTCGCGCTGTTTGGCGTAGTCGGTGGCGATCTCGATGGCCGCCTCGGCGACGCCCACGCATTGCGCTGCGATCTTCAGGCGGCCGCGCACCAGCCACTTCTGCGCGAGCGAAAAGCCCTCGCCTTCGCCGCCGAGCATGTTCTCCAGTGGCACCGCCACTTCGTCCAGCAGCATCTCGTTGGTGGCGTGGTCGCGGATCACCTTGACCGGCCGCACCGACACGCCTTGCGCCGGCATGTCGACGATGAAGGCGCTGATGCCGGCCCGTCCGGTCCCGGTGCGCGCGAACACGATGCCGTTGGTCGCCACCTGCGCGCGGCTGGTCCACATCTTGCGGCCGCTGATGATCCAGTGATTGCCGTCGCGGCGCGCGCGCGTCTGGATGGCGCGGGCCGGGTCGCTGCCGCCCGAGGGCTCGCTCAGGCCGATGAACCATTGCCGGCCTTCGTCCACAGTGGCCTTGATGTAGCGCGCGCGCTGCGGGTCGTTCGCGCTCAGCAGGATGTTGGGCGGGTCGTAGCCGAACACGCCGCAGCCGGGGTCGGGCAGCGAGTAGGTGTGCTTGGACGCCGCCTGGTAGGCGACGACGAAGGGGAAGGAGCTGAGCCCGGCGCCGCCGTATTCCGGCGGCGTCTCGAAGCACCACAGGCCGATCTTGCGCGCCAGCGGCTGCACGCGCTTGACGACGTCCAGCGGCAGCTCGGTGGCATCGTCGCGCCGGGCGCCGACTTCGGCCGGGTGCACATGCTCGACCAGGAAGCGCTGGATGGTGTCCTGCATCATCCTGAGTTCTTCCGTGAGCCCCATGGTGTTGGCGGTCATTCCTTGGTTTCTCCGTGTGGGGCAGGGGACGCGGCCTCGATCAGCGCGTCGACGATCGTGCAGGCGCCATGCGCATCGGCGATGACGGGATTGAGTTCGATGGCGCGCACTGCGCCACCGCCTTCGGCGAGCAATTGATGCAGCACATCGACGATGGCGTGCACCTGCGCCAGGATCGCGTCGGACTTGCCGGTCGATTCGAGCCAAGGCGCCAGCCCGGTCTCCTGCAGCATGACGGCCAGGTCTTCCTGCGAGACCGGCAGGTAGCGGTACGCCATGCGCTGGCGGTCCTCGACGTCGCCCCCGCCCAATCCGAACAGGCAGATCGGGCCGAACTGCTCCGAGTCCGCAACGCTCACGAACAGTTCCATGCCGGCCAGCATCGGCTCCACCAGGAGGGCGGCGTCGCCGCTCGCCGCGGCTTCAGTGGCCAACATCGTTTGCGCAGCGCTTTCGACCTGCGCGGCACTCGCCAAGCCAAGCGCGACGCCGCCGGCCGCGGCCTTGTGCGCCAGCCCGGCGGCCTGCAACTTGAGCGCGACCGGATAGCCGATCTGCGTTGCGGCGGCCGCAGCCTGCGCCGGTGAAGGCGCGAGCACGTCGCGCACGACATTGAGGCCGCGCTCGCGCAGCAGGTCCTTGCTGTCCGCTTCGCCCAGGAACCCCCTCACGAAGCGCTGCCCGATCCAGCCGGCGAAGGCACTGGCAGTCGCCGCGGGTACAGGCGGCTGCGCCAATGGCGGCCGCAGCGGCGCCGCGATTGCCGACATGGCGGCGCGCAAGTCGTCGGCCTCGCCCCAGCGGCCGATACCCGCCTCCATCAGCCCGGCGAACGCGCTCGGCTCTATGGTGCCGATCACGCCGAAGCGCACCGCAGACCGCTTGGCCAAATGCCGTTTCGCCACCGCCACCAATTGTTGCGTCAGCGGGTCGCGGTCGCTGCCGACCGGAAGAAAGACGATGACGATGTCCAGCTCGCCGCTGTCGGCCATCGCTTCCAGCGCGGCGCCGAACTTGTCCGGCTCGTTCAGGATCTGCGCGGTGATGTCGACCGGATTTTGCGGATGGCAAAACGGCGCCAGGCCGGCCAGCCGGGCCTGCAACGCCGGCGAGAGTTTCGGGATCGCGACGCCGGTGTCCTCCAGCGCGTCGGCCAGCATGATGCCGACGCCCCCCGAGGTCGTGAGGATGCCCACCCGCGCGCCGGCGATGCGCCCGAACCGCTGGTGGGCCTGCGCGATGTCGACCAGTTCGCGCATCGACTGCGCCAGCACCGCGCCGCCGTGGCGCAGCAGCCCGCGCGTGACCTTGGACTGCGAACCCACCAGCGCACCGGTGTGGGAAGCAGCCGCGAGTTCGCCCAATGCGGATCGCCCGACTTGCAGCACCGCGACCAGCACGCCACGCTCGGCCGCGCGTTGCAGCAGCGGGCGCAGGCGTCGCGGATTTCGCAGCACTTCGGTGGTCACCAGCAGCGTGCGGACTTCGGGGTCGTCGACGGCGAAAGCACAGACGTCCAGCAGGTCGAGATCGCCTTCGTTGCCGGTGTGGGCCCAACAAGCGATGCCGATGCCGCGGCCCCGGCATTGGTCCAGCAGGTAAGTGCCCAGCGCGGCGCTTTGCGTGGCGATGGCCACCTGGCCCGCAATCGGGAAACCGCGCTCCAGCAGCGGCGTGAAGCACGCGTACAGATGCTGCGCCGGCGACATCGTGCCGTTGGCGTTGGGGCCGAGCACGCGGGTCGCGGTGCCGCGGATCGCGTCGTCCATCGCGGCCTGCAGCTGGCGCCCGGCGTCATCCATCTCCGCGAAGCCGGAGGAAAAGATCGTCACCGCGGGCACGCCCGCCGCGACGCATTCGCGTAGCGCCGCCAGCACCTGCTCGCGCGGCAGCGCGATCACCGCCAGGTCCGGCCGCTCGGGCAGGCCGGCGATGGATGCGTAGGCCTTGTGCCCCTGGACCTCCGGGCGATTCGGGTTCACCGGAAAGATCCGTCCCTCGTAACCCGCGGTGTTCAGGTAGTGAACCGGCCGCCCGCCGATGCGCTTGGCCTCGGCGCTGGCGCCGATGACGCAGACGCTGCCGGGCCGGAAGAAATTCTTCATGCGCCGCCTGTCGCCTGCCGCACACCGCGCGCGTGCAGGCCGCGCAGCAGCCCCACGCGTTCCATCGTGGTGTCGTAGCTTTCCTGGGTCGCCGCGGTGGTGAGCGCCTTGGTGTGGCGCAGCAGTTCGGGGCTCCAGCGCGCGAAGCCGTCCGCAATCGCCAATGCACGTACCAACAAGCCGGCGGGCGCCACCACTTCGGAGACGATGCCCAGGCCTTGTGCGGTGGCGGCATCGATCTTGTCGAGCTGGCAGAAAACCTGCAGCGCCGCTCCCGCGCCGATCAGCCGCGGCAAATACCAGCTCGCGATACTCGGGGCCATGCCGGAGGCCAGGTGGCCGTCGCGGAACACCGCATCGCTGGCGGCGATCCGCACGTCGCATTGCAATACGAATCCCAGCCCCGCGCCGACGGCCGCGCCGTTGACGGCCGCGATGGTGGGCATCTCCAGCCGCCGGATCATGTCGGAGTGATGGCCGCCCGACTTCGGCAGCGAGCGCCGGCTGTCGTCATCGCCGACGCTGCCCAGTTCGTCGCGGTCGCGTCCGGCGCAAAAGCCGCGCCCGGCGCCGGTCAGGATCGCGACGCGGATCGATACATCGGCATTGAGTTGTGCCGCGACCTTGTCGAGCTCGTCGAGCATCGCCGCCGTGACAGCGTTGAGCCGGTGCGGCCGGTTGAGCGTGATGACGGCGATGCCCGAGGGGCGAATCTCGAGGGCGATGGTGGAAGCGGAGTCTTCGGCCATGGCAGTGCTCACTGAGCGGCCGGTGCGGTCGGTGCGGCTACGAAGTTGGTGGTGAGCGTGCCCAGCAGGCCGGCGGTGACCTCCACCTTGTCGCCGGCCGCGATCCACAACTTCGGGTCGCGCGTGGCGCCGATGCCCGCCGGCGTGCCGGTCAGGATGGCGTCGCCGGGTTCCAGCGTCATCACCTGCGACAGGTAGGCGACCAGTTTGGCGACGCTGAAGATCATGTCCGAGCCCGGCGCGGTTTGCCGCAGCTCGCCGTTGACGCGGGTCTCGAGCGTCACGCCCTCGACGTCCGCCAGTTCGTCCGCCGTCACCAGCCACGGCCCGATCGGGCAGAAGCCGTCGAAGGCCTTGCCCAGCATCATCTCGGTGGTGCGGAACTGCCAGTCGCGCGCGGACACGTCGTTGCCCAGCGTGTAGCCGGCCACGCAGGCCAGCGCATCTTCCTCGCTCACTTCGCGGCAGTGCCGCCCGATCACGATGACGATCTCGCCCTCGTAGTCGACCCGGCGGCTCCCGGCCCGGGGCAGGATGACCGGGTCGCGCGGGGCGCCCACCGCCGGCGCCGGCTTGGTGAAGACCATCGGGTACTTGGGCAATTCCATCTTGGCCTCGGCCGCGTGGCTGCGGTAGTTCAGGCCGATCGCCAGCACGTTGCCGCCCTGCGCGATCGGCGGCGCCAGCGCGGCATCGGCCAGCGGCCACGCGAGTTGCCGGCTCGACGCCCACGCTGCGCCGTGCTGCGCCAGCATCGCGGCTCCCGCTTCGGCCGCGCGGCGCGCATTGCCCAGCGCCGCGGCCAGGCCCGGCGCCAGCCAGGGCCCGAAGGCCGGGGGCAAGTCGCGGTCGGCTTGCTCGCGCTGCGCGCGGGTAGGCAGCCGGCCGGCCGACAGCGAAAGCTGCAAGGCGCGGTTGAGGTCGATGACGTTGTCGCCGTCGATGGCGGCGATGCGCCAGCCAGAAGGTGTGTCGAGGTTAACGATGCGCATGAGAGTCTCCTTGGCGTTTTGTCGGGTGCGGCCCCAGCACGCCGGCCGCTTCCAGCGCGTCCAGTTCGGCGCCGGACAGGCCCAGCATTTCGCTGAGGACTTCGCGGTTGTGCTGGCCCAGTTCGGGCGCGGGGGAAGGCGACAGCGCGGCGGCCTCGCCCAGGTGCAGCGGCGAGCCGAGCACCAGCAGCGGGCCCATCACCGGGTGTTCGATCGGGACCACCGCGCCGCGCTGGCGGAAGTGCGGCTCGTGCAGCACTTCGGAGACGCTCAGCACCGGCGCGCTCGGCACGTGCCGCACCATCAGGCGCTCGAAGGCCTGCGCGCGCGTGTATTGCGCAACCCAGCCGCCCACGACCGCGTCCACCGCATCCATGTTCTGCACGCGGCTGGCGATGGTCGCGAAGCGCGCATCTTCGGCCAGTTGCGGCTGCTCCATCACCTGGCACAGGTCGGCCCAGTGTTCGTTGCGCACGCAGAAGACGGCGATGTGGCCGTCGGTCGCCGCGTAGACGTTGTAGGGCGCGTAGGCCAGGCCGGAATGCCGGTTGCCGGTGCGCGGCGGTTCGCGGCCCATGCCCAGGTAGAACGCGATGCTCGACGCCAGCGAGGGAATCACGGCGTCGGCCATCGCCACCTCGAGCTTCTGGCCGCGCCCGGTGATGCCCCGTTGCAGCAGCGCCATCAGGATCGCGCTGAGCAGGTGCACGCCGCACAGGAAGTCCGCGCCGGCCGGCCCGGTCTTCAACGGGCCGGACTCCACCGTGCCGGTGGTGGCCATGGTGCCGGTCATGGCCTGGATCGTGAGGTCCATCGCCGGGTAGTGCGCGAAGGCGCCGCCCGCGCCGTAGCCGGTGCTGGCGGCATAGACCAGCCGCGGGTTCTCCTTCAGCAGGCGGTCCGGGCCCAGGCCGAGCCGCTCCATGGTGCCCGGCGCGAAGTTCTCGATCAGCACGTCGGCCTGGCGGACCAGTTGCAGGAAGATCTCGTGGCCGCGTTCGCTGCGCAGGTCCAGGCTGACGGCCTTCTTGCCGGAGTTGACCAGGTACAGCGGCAGCCGCGCGCCGGGGCTGCCGGCGCGCAGCCGCAGCGCCTCGCCGGTGGGCGGCTCGACCTTGATGACGCGCGCGCCATGCAGCGCCATCAGCATGCCGCAATAGGAGCCGTTGTACATCTGGCCCAGGTCCAGGACGGTGAGGCCGGCCAGCGGTTGCGCGCCGCCGGGTGTGTCGGGAGCGTTGCTCATTGGGTGTGGGCCGCCGATGTTGCGGCTGCCGCAGCGCGCGGGCGGTCCAGCGCGCTCTCCCCCAGCAGTGCGCGCGCCAGCAGCATGCGATGCACTTCGGACGGGCCTTCGATGATGCGCGTGACCCGCAGGCCGCGGAACCAGTGCTCCAGCGGCATCTCGCGGCTCAGGCCCATGCCGCCCAGCACCTGCACCGCGCGGTCGGCGGCGGCGAAGGCGCGTTCGCTGCAATAGAGTTTGGCCATCGACGCGACCTGCCGCGCGTCCTCGCCGCGCTCGTCGCGCATCGCCGCGTCCCACAGCATCAGGCGCGCCGCGTGCAGCTCCATGCAGGAATCCACCAGCAGGTTCTGCACCGACTGGCGCGTGGCCAGCAGCGCGCCGAAGGTGGATCGCACCGTCGCGTAGTCGACGGCGATCTCCAGCGCCGCCTGGGCCGCGCCGATCGATTGCGCGGCGACTTTCAGCCGGCTCTTGGTCAGCCATTTCTGCGTCAGCGCGAAGCCCGCACCCTCTTCGCCCAGCAGATTGTCCAGCGGCAGTTCGACGTCGTCGAGCAGCAGCTCGGTGGTCGAGTGGTCACGCACCACGTGCACCGGACGGCACGAGAGGCCCGCCTGCGGCATGTCGACGATGAAGGCGCTGATGCCGGCCCGGCCCTCACCGGTGCGCGCGAAAACGATGCCGTGCTGCGCGACGTCGGCGCGGCTGGTCCACATCTTTCGACCGCTCAGCACCCAGCGGTTGCCCACGCGCCGGGCCTTGGTCTGGATGGCGCGCGCCGGGTCGCTGCCGCCGCCGGGCTCGGAGATCGCGAAGAACCACTGGCGCGCCTCGTCCACGCTGACTCGCAGGTACTTGTCGCGCTGGGCCTGCGTGCCGCCCTGCAGCACATTGGGCAGGTCATAGCCGAACACGCCGCAGCCCGGGTCGGGAAAGCAGAAAGCGTGACGGGCCGCGGCTTCATATGCCACCACGAAAGCCAGGGTCGGAAGGCCGGCGCCGCCCAGCGCTTCCGGCGTATCGAAGTACCAGAAGCCGGCCTTGCGGGCACGCGGCTGCAATTGCTTGACGACTTCCGCCGGCAGCTCGCGCAGGTCCTGCTTCAGGGCCAGCGTTTCGGCCGGCACGATTTCGCGCCGCACGAATTCGGAGATGGTGTGGCGGATCAGCCGGATGTCTTCCGGCAGCGAACTCGCCGGGTCGAAAATTTCAGCCATGCGTTGGACTACTTCCTGTTGGGGACCGGGACTTGCTCATCGGTGCGCAGCCGCGTCAGCACCTGCGCCCAGCCGGCGCTGGCGCGCACCGCGTCGAGCGAAGAGGCCAAGCCCTGCTGCACGCAGTACTTGGTGAAGCGCACCGTCAGCGGCGGCAGCTCGGCCAGGCGGCGCGCCATGGCCCAGGCTTGCGGCAGCAACTGGTCGTCGGGCGCCACGGAATTGACGAGGCCGTAGCGCAGCGCGTCCTGCGCGTTGATCTTCTTTTCCAGCAGCAGCACTTCCATGGCCTTGGCCACGCCCATCAGGCGCGGCAGGTACCAGGCCGCGACGCTGGGCGCCAGGCCGCGTTGCACATGGGCCTCGGCGAACACGGCGGACTCGGCGGCGATGCGGAAGTCGGCCAGCAGGGCCACGCCCATGCCGGCACCGGCCGCCGGGCCGTTCACCGCGGCGATAACGGGGACTTGGAGGCCTTCGACGAAATCCATCTCGCGGCCGGCCGGCTTGGGCACGCCGAAGACCTCGGGCGAATTGGCGCGGTCGGCCAGCGCGGCGATTTCGCGCCCGGCGCAGAAGGCGCGGCCGGCGCCGGTGTAGATGACGACGCGCACCGTTTCGTCGGCAGCGACCATGCGCACGGCGCGCGGAATCTCGTCGAACATCACGTCGTCCATCGCGTTGAGCCGGTCGGGCCGGTTCAGCGTGATCTGGACGATGCCCTCGTCGCGCTCCAGGCGCAGTGTCTGGAATTCATGGATCGTTTCAAGCATGGGAAGTCGTGTCCTTCAAGTTGGCCATCATCGAAAGCACGGCGTGGATGGCCGCGGGCTCCTGCTCGTGCCGCCCCTGGGCCAGCGCGGTGGCGAAAAGCTGCAAGCCCGCGCTGAACATCGGCACCGGGCAGTTCAGGCCGAGCGCGAAGCGCGAGATGATTTCCATGTCCTTCATGTAGGTCTTGACCTGCGCGCTGCGCTGGTCGTAGGCGCGCCGGACCATCAGCGGGCCGCGCACGTTCAGCATGACCGAGGCCCCGGCGCTGGTGGACAGCGCATCGAGCGCGACGGCGCCGTCGATGCCGGCCTTTTCGGCCAGCACCAAAGCCTCGGCGGCCGCCACCGTGTGGCAATGAACCAGGTGGTTGGCGATGAACTTCATGCGGGTTCCGGCGCCGAACGCGCCGAGGTACTTCTGCGACTTGGAAACCGCGCGCAATAAGTCGCCGCAAGCTTCGAACGCCGCGCGGTCGCCGCTGCCGAAGATCACCAGGTCGCGCTCGCGTGCCTGCGCGCCGGTGCCGCTGACCGGGCAGTCCAGTGCAGTCATGCCGGCGGCGGCGAGTGCGTCATGCACTTCCTGCTTGAGCTCCAGCGGCATGGTGCTGCATTCCAGCACCACCTGGCCGCGGCCGGTGGCGGCGGCGATGCCGCGATCGCCCAGCACCGCATCGCGCACCGCGGCCTGCGTGGGCAGCGAGACGATGATGCGGTCGGCGTCCTCGGCCACGGCGCGCGCCGAAGTGGCGGCGTGCCCGCCTTGTGCTTCCAGCGCCTGCATCGCCTGGGGCGAGATGTCGTAGCCGACGACCTCGAAGCCCGCGGCACGCAGGTTGCGCAGCAACGCCGCGCCCATGATGCCGACGCCGACGATGCCCACGGTGGACGTTGTGCTCGATGTCATCGGACGTTCATTCCGCCTTGGCGCCCGAGGCCTTGACCACCTGCTCCCAGCGGGTGCTCTCGCGTTCGAGGTAGGCCTGGGTCTGGGCGCGCGAGATCGGCAGCGCGCTCACCTGCATGCCGGTCATCCTGGCCTGCACGTCGGCGCGTTTGGCGTACTCCACCATGATCGCGTTGAGCCGCTCCAGGACCGGCTCCGGCGTGCGCGCCGGCGCGACCAATGCGAAGAAGCCCTTCACGCTGAAGTTCGGGAAACCCTGTTCGGCCATCGACGGCACGCCGGGCTGGCCGGGCCAGCGCTCGCTGTCCGCGACGGCCAGGGCCCGCAATTGCCCCGACCGCACCAGGCTCATCGCCGTCGCGTCGAACATGAAATCGAGATTGCCGCCGACCAGGTCGATCGCCGCCGGGCCCGCACCCTTGTACGGCACATGCACGGCCTTGATGCCGGCCTGCATGCGCAGCAACTCGCCGGCGATGTGGATGGGCGAGCCGACCGCCGACGAGCCGTAACTCAGGCCGCCGGGTTTTTGCTTTCCAAAGTTGACCAGGTCGCTCACGGTGTGGAAGGGCGACTTGGCGTTGACCAGCAGGAAGAAGGGCGTCTCGGCCATCATGCCCACCGGCGCGAAGTCCTTGACCGGGTCGTAGTTGAGCTTGTCGTAGAGCCACTTGTTGGCCGCGTGCGAGGCGAACTGCGCGACGAACAGGGTGTAGCCGTCGGGCGCCGCGTGGGCCACCGATTCGGCGGCGATGTTGGTGCCGCCCCCGGGTTTGTTCTCGACAATGAAACGCTGTCCCAGTGCTTCGGTGAAAACCTGCGCGTACATGCGCGCCAGCAGATCGGTGTTGGCGCCGGCCGCGAACGGCACGACGATCTTCACCGGCTGGGAGGGGTAGGGGGCCTGGGCCCAGGACGGGGAGAGCGCGGCGCACTGCAGCAGCGCGGCAAATAGCATCGGCAGAAAGCGGTTCATGAGAGTTTCCCCAGGGTCATCCGATGCTCAGCGGGCGCCGCTGGCGTGTCAACGCCGCGGCGCCGCGTAAACGCAAGACTTCACATCCATGAAGCGATAGCCGGGGCAAAGCTCTTCCGCCGGGCGCACCATCGCTTGACAATGGCACGCACCCCTCGCGGGCTTCCGGTCGGCTAACAGGAGACAGAGATGAAAAGAAGGCTTGCATTGGCGCTGCCACTGGCAGCGGCGTTTCCGGGAATGGTCTTTTCCCAGGTCTCCAGGTGGCCCGACAAGCCGGTGAAGGTGGTCGTGCCGTTCCCGGCCGGCGGCAGCACGGATGCGGTCGCCCGATTGGTTTCGATCAAGCTGTCGGAGGAATACGGCCAGCAGTTCGTGATCGACAACAAGCCCGGCGCGGGCGGCTCGATCGGCGCCGAATTCGTGGTGCGCGCGCCGCCCGACGGCTACACGCTGTGCGTGGTGACGTCCAGCTACGCGCCCAACGCCGTGCTCTACAAGGTGCCGTACGACCCGGTGACCGGCATCGCGCCGATCAGCATGATCAGCAACCTGCCGCTGATCCTGGTGGTGAATTCCTCGCTCAAGGCGAACAACCTCAAGGAGTTCCTCGACCTGCTGCGCGCGCAGCCGGGTGTTCTGAATTTCGGCTCTTCCGGCGCGGGTGGCACGCCGCACCTGGCGGCGGAGCTGCTGCAGCAATTGACCGGGACCAAGATGGTCCACGTTGCGTACAAGGGCGAAAGCCCGGCGTTGAACGACCTGCTGGCCGGGCAGGTGCAGGCCACGATCGGCACCGAATTGGCGCTGGGGCCGCACATCAAGTCCGGCAAGCTGCGCGCCATCGCGATCACCAACAGCCAGCGTTCTCCCAACCTGCCCGACTTGCCGACTGTCGGCGAGCTGGTTCCCGGTTTCGTGGCCGACGGCTGGGCCGGCATGTGGGCACCTGCCGGCACGCCGCCCGAGATCGTGCAGAAGCTCAACAAGTCGATCGCGCGCATCCTGACGCTGCCCGACGTGCAGGAAAAATTGCGCGCGAGCGGCGCGCAGCCGGCGCCGACCACGCCCGACGAATTCGGCCGCTGGATCGCGCGTGATGTCGTCACCTGGACGCGGGTGGTCAAGACCGCCAACATCACGGTGAACTAGCCTGCGCGCGCGGCGACGCTCATGATCGACGCGGCCATCGTGGGCCTGGGATGGTGGGGCCGCCAACACGTCGAATCGATCGCCGGCAGCACGCTGCTGCGCTACATCCGGGCCGTGAGCAAGGAGCCGGACCAGGTGCGGCCATTTGCCGATCGCCATGGCCTGGCGCTGGGGACCGAGTACGAGGAAGTGCTGGCCGATCCGGCGGTGGAAGCGGTGGTGCTGTGCACGCCGCACCTGTTCCATCCGCAGCAAGTCGTCGCCGCGGCGCAAGCCGGCAAGCATGTGTATTGCGAGAAGCCGCTGTCGCTCACCCGCGCCGGCGCGGTGCTGGCGGTGGACGCATGCCGCAGCGCCGGTGTGGTGCTGGCCGTCGGCCATGACAAGCGCCTGAATCCGGGCTTCGTCGCGTTCCGGGAGGCGGTGGCCAGCGGCGAGATCGGGCCGATTCTTTCGGTGGAGAGCAACGCCAACCGCGACACCGTCGACGTATCGCCCGGCTCGTGGAAAACGATGGGCGACAACGCCGGCTCGCTCGGCTTGCTCAACTATGGCGTGCACCGCATCGACGCGCTGGTCAGCGTGTTCGGCCCGGTTCGCCGGGTCTTCGCGTCGCGCGCGGCGGGCATGGTGCCGGACAGTCCCGGCATCGACGCGACCGCCGTGATTCTCGAATTCGAAAGCGGCGTGCTGGGCTACCTGGGCACGCTGTCGCGCTCCGCGCCCTTCTCGCGTTTCCAGGCTTTCAGCCCGGAAGGATCGGTGCTGCTGCGCGAGTGGAATGAAGTGCACCGCACCCTGCGCGGCGCGGCACCTGTCATGAACGGGTATCCGGACATCGACACCGTGTGCGCCAACGTCGAACTGTTCGCGAAAGCCGTGCGCGAGGGCGGCGGATTTCACATCCCGGCACACGAAATGATAGCGACCGCGGCCGTGGTGGAAGCCTGCCTGGCGTCGCTGCGAACCGAAATGCCCGTCATGGTCGGGCGGCTTCCCGCGGCGGGTTCACGTATGTGAAATATCCAAGCCCAGGTGCGTGCTGCGGGCCGAAGCAGCGCATAGTGTTCAACCGATTGAGGAGACCTCATGCGACGGTTCAAATTTTTCCTGACCTGTGTTGCAGCCATCGCGGCGACGCCGCTCGCCGGTGCCGCCGACCTGGCCGTGAACCCGATCAAGATCGTGGTTCCGTTTGCCGCCGGCGGCGCCGCCGACAGCGTGGCCCGGATGGTCGGCCAGCAGGTGGCCGAGCGCAGCGGCAAGACGGTGATCATCGAGAACCGCCCCGGCGCGGGCTCGGCGATCGGGACCGAGCTGGTTTCACGTGCGGCGCCGGACGGCGGCACGCTCCTGGTCGTGGGCAACGCGCTGATCATGAACAAGATCCTGCGGCCCAACCTGGCCTATGACCCGGTCTCCAGCTTCGAGCCGGTCTGCATGCTGGTGGACTCGCCCGGCGTGGTGGTCGTCAACAGTTCTTCCGAGTTCCAGACGCTGGCGCAATTGATCGACAACGCGCGCGCCAACCCGGGCAAGCTTTCCTATGGCGCCGTCGGTCCCGCCTCGGCGACACAACTGGCCGGCGAGATGCTCAAGGGCGCGGCCAATGTCGACATCACCTACGCGCCTTTCCCGGGCGCGGCACCGGCGATCACGGCGCTGCTGGGCAACCACATCACTTCGGTCGTCGCGCTGTACTCCGAAGTGGCGCCGCAGATCAAGGCCGGTCGCTTGCGGGCCCTGGCCGTGACGTCGCGCGAGCGATTCGGCGCGTTGCGCGACGTGCCAACCGTCGCGGAACTGGGCTACAAGGATTACGAGATGTCGATCTGGGTCGGCATCCTCGCGCCGGCGAAGACGTCGAAGGAAACCCTCGGCCAGCTCAGTTCGATGTTCGCGTCGGCGCTGGCCGTGCCCGAGTTGAATTCGAAGCTGGTGGCGCAGGAGCTGAGCCCGGGCGGGCCGTGCGGCGCCGAATTCGGCGGCCTCATCCAGCGCATGCTGGACAAGTACGGCCGCGTCATCAAGGCCGCGAACATCAAGCTGGAGTGAAAGACCAATGAGCAAACCTGAAACACCCAAGACCGGCAAACCCCACCTGCGCCGCGACGGCCAGCAATGGGTCTTCGACTGGGTCATCAAGGAGACCGGCAAGGTCTTCCACTTCCAGTCCGACGGGCGCGGGCGGCTGCCGCGAAGCGTCCGCAGCCACGACATGATCAGCAAGCACGTCGGGCTTGCGGCGTCCAAGCTCGAGCGCATCGCCAAGGCCGAGGCCGAGGCGGGACACGGCGAGACGGCGATGGAGATCTACTACCAGGCAGCGCTGCAGTACCTCGATGCGCAGCACGTGGTGTTCGAGGCCAACCGGGAAAAGCAGCACCTGCACGGCGCCCTGATGCGCTGCTATGGCAAGGTGCGCGAACTCGCGCCCTACAAGATCGAGCACGTGGACATCCCGTGGAACGGCACCGTCGTCTCCGGCAACCTGCACCTGGCGCCTGGGGCGGGGCGCAAGCCGCTGGTGTTCTACGTGCCGGGCTGCGACCAGACCAAGGAGTCGTGGCCGCATCCCTATTTCAACCAGGCGCTGCAGCGCGGCATGCATGCCTTCTCGTTCGACGGGCCGGGGCAGGGCGAGAGCAACCTGAGGGGCGTGGCCCTTACCGCCGACAACTACGAAAGCGCCGCCAGCGCCGCCATCAGTTATTTGATGGAGCGGCCGGAGGTCGAGCCGCAGAAGATCGGCGTCTACGGCCTGAGCTTCGGCTCCTACTGGGCCATGCGCATCGCCGCCAGCGACCACCGCATCTGCGCCGCGGCCGCGCCCTGGGCCTCCTATGTCGACAAGTACTACCTGTTGAACGAGGAGTCGCCGCGCTACAAGCAGCTGTTCGCGTTCATGACGCAGTCGTCGAGCGAGGACGAGCTGGACCGGATCGTGTCGCAGATGACGATGGAAGGGCGCATGGAGCAGATCACCTGCCCGACGCTGATGGTCTGCGGCGAGTACGACCCGCGAGCCCCGATCGACGAGCTCTACAGCCTGTTCGAGCAGATGAAGGCGCCGGCCGAACTGTGGATCTCGGCCGACCAGCACCACAGCGCCTCGATCACCACCCGGCATGCCAGCTCGGTGTGGGAGGCCGACATCCATGCGTTCGCGTGCGATTGGCTGCGCGACCGCTTCAAGGGCGCGCCGGTCAAGCATCCCGGCAAGGTGCTGTACCTCGAGCCTTCGGGCGCCGGCCCGAACAGCGCCTCGGTCGGCAACAAGCGCCATTGGTACGAATAGCATGAGCGCCTTCCTGGACGCGCGGCGCGAAGGGGCGGTGCTCACGCTGACGATGAGCCAGCCCGAGACGCGAAACGCGCTGACGGGCAATACGGCCGTGGACGAGTTCGTCGCCCAGTGCGACGAGATTGCGCGGGACGCGACGATTCGGGTGGTGATCCTCACCGGAGCGGGGCCGGTCTTCAGTTCCGGCGGCAACGTGAAGGACATGCAGCGCTACCTGGACGGAAGCATAGAGCCCGAGGTGATCCGGCAGGAGTACCGCTCGGGCATCCAGCGCCTGCCCAAGGCACTCTACAACCTGGACGTGCCGATCATCGCCGCCGTGAACGGGCCGGCGGTGGGGGCCGGGTTCGACCTGACCTGCATGTGCGACATCCGCATCGCATCCGAGCGCGCGACCTTCGCGGAAAGTTTCGTCAAGGTGGGGATCGTGGCGGGCGATGGCGGCGCGTGGCTGCTGCCGCGCGTGGTGGGCATGTCGAAGGCATCGGAGATGGCGTTCACCGGGGAGACGCTGACGGCGCAGGCCGCGCTGGAATGCGGCCTGGTGTCGCGCGTCGTTCCGCACGACACGTTGATGGCGGAGGCAAACGCGCTCGCGCTGAAGATCGCGGCAAACCCCGGCGGCGTGTTGCGCATGACCAAGCGCCTGCTGCGCGAAGGCCAACACACCAGCCTCGACGCGCTGCTGGAGATGTCGGCCGGCATGCAGGCGATCGCCCACATGAGCCCGGACCACCACGAAGCGGTGCGCGCCTTCGTCGAGAAACGGCCTCCCAAGTTCGGGGCCTGAAGCCGTTCAGCGGCCGAACGCTTGCCGGGCGCGAAGCTGCGCAAACGAAACCAGTTCCCCCGCCAACGCGCTGGCCATCACCGTCGGCGGGCTGGCCAGCCAGACCTGCCCCGGTCCCGAGCGGCCCGGGAAGTTGCGATTGATCGCGCTCACCGTCACTTGCCCGGCCTCGGTCGATGAGCCAGGGCCGCAGTTGGCGCAGGCCCCGCAGGAGGGCTGGAGAATGCGCGCGCCCGCCGCCTCGAAGACCTTGTCGTAACCGCGCGCGATGCAATAGTCGCGCACGGCCGTGGTGCCGTATTGGAGGAACAGTTGCACCGAGGGCGGCACCTTCAGGCCTTGCGACAAGCCCCAGGCCAGCACCTCGTGATAGTGGTCGAAGTCCTCCCGCTTGCCGGCAGTGCAGGAGCCGCCGTAAGCGATGTCGATCTTCACCGGGCGCTCGAGCTGGTCCAAGGGAATGCCGTTGCCGGGATCGCCCGGCGCGGCGACGCTCGGCGAAAGCGTCGCGCAGTCGATGCGGATGACCGCGGCGTAGGAAGCGCCGGCGTCGCTGCGCATCCACGGCT
Organism: Ramlibacter sp.; assembly: GCA_028292245.1. Classification (GTDB taxonomy): domain Bacteria; phylum Pseudomonadota; class Gammaproteobacteria; order Burkholderiales; family Burkholderiaceae_C; genus Ramlibacter. The sequence goes on along the minus strand of JAQGMS010000259.1, from coordinate 785 downwards.
CGACTTCAAAGTGGACGCCACGCCGCTCCTGCAGGAAGCGGACGGTTTCCTGGTCGGGGGCGACGATGCCGGTGAGCCCACCCAGTTCCGCCGTCATGTTGGTGAGCGTGCAGCGCTCGTCGGTGGACAGGCCCTCGATGGCATCGCCCGCGAACTCGAAGACCTTGCCGACGCCATCACCCGCGCGAATGCCCGGCAGCGCGAGCAGGTGCAGCACGATGTCCTTGGCGGTGACTCCCGGCGGGATGGCGCCGTCTAGTTGCACCCGCAGCGATTGCGGCACCGTCAGGCGCACCGCGCCGGTGACGAACGCATTGGCCATGTCGGTGGTGCCGACGCCGAACGCCACGCAGCCGAGCGCGCCGCTGTGCGGCGTATGCGAATCGGTGCCGACCACCACCTGGCCGGGCAGGGCGTAGTGCTCGGCCATCATGGCGTGCGAGATGCCGGCCACGTTGCTGCCGTCATCGAGCGCCGCTTCACTGTCGGTCAGCGTGCGATGCATGCGCAGTCCGTACTGCTTCGCGAAGTCGCGCTGCGCCTGGTTCATGGCGCGCATGTTCGGCACCAGCCCGGCGCGCAAGTGCGCGGGGCTCTGGTCCACATAGGAAGTGTGGTCCTCGAACACCAGGATCGTTTCCGGCTGCCGCAATTGCACGGGGTTGCCCAGCGTCGTGTGCAGCATGTGCGCCGCCATGCCGGTGTAGTACTCGTGGATGAAGCGCCAGTCGGCGCGCACGAAGGCGCCTTCGCCGGGTGCCGCTTCGGCCGAGGTGACGGGCGTA
>JAQGMS010000487.1 GCA_028292245.1 Ramlibacter sp. | reverse complement strand
AAAGTATTCGAGACCATCGACCGCAGCCTGTCGGAAATCAACGAGATCATCCGCGGCATTCCGGACGCCGGCATCAAGTCCCGCGCGGAAGCCCTGCATCTACGGCTGAAGCAGCTCGCCGACTCGCTGCCGCAGGTGAAGTCCGCGTGGGTTTTCGACGCCGAGGGCAACGCGCTGGTCAACAGCCTGGTGTGGCCCGCCCCCGACATCAACTTTTCGGACCGGGATTATTTCAGGGCGCATATCGCGGGCGACATCGGAACGTTCATCGGCGAAGCGCTGACACCGCGCCCGCCCTATCAAGGCGCCGCGTTCTTCGGGGTCAGCCGGCGCCGCCAGAGCGACGACGGGAGTTTTACGGGCGTGATCCAGGCCTCGGTACTCCCCGAATATTTCGAGAATTTTTATGCCAGGATCGGCCGCGATCCCGGCAGCTTCTTCGCCCTTGGACTGGCCGACGGCAGGGTGCTGGCCCGTTTTCCGGCGGACGATCGTGACATCCGTATCGATCGCAACGGCGCGGTCGGACAAAAGATCGCCGCCAGCCCGAAGGCCGGCCTCGTTACCGTGACCTCGCCCGCCGATGGCGTCGAACGCCGGCTTGGATATCAGCGACTGGCCGAATATCCGATTTATGTCAGCGCTGGCCTCGAGACCTCCGCGATCCGCTCGCGCTGGCTGACCACCATCGGCAGCTACCTGATCTTCGGCCTGCCGGCCACGGCGTTGCTGTTTCTGATCCTGTCGCTCGCCTTGCGGCGAACCCGGCGGCTCCATTTAGAGTCCGAGAAGAGGATCGAGGCCGAGGAGGCGCTGAAACATGGCCAGCGGCTGGAAGCGCTGGGGCAGCTCACCGGCGGGGTCGCGCATGATTTCAACAACCTGCTCACCGTGATCCGCGCCTCGGTCGATCTGTTGCGGCGGCCGGGTCTGCCTGAGGAGCGGCGGCTGCGCTATGTCGAGGCGATCTCGGACACGGTTAATCGCGCCACAAAATTGACCGGGCAATTGCTTGCATTCGCCCGGCGGCAGACCCTCAAGCCGGAGCTGTTCGACGTCGGCCAGTCCGTGCAGACGCTCAGCGAAATGATCGAAACGCTAACTGGGCCGCCGATCAAGATCGTCACCGAGGTGCCGGAGCAGCCTTGCATCATCAATGCGGATGTCGGTCAGTTCGAGACCGCGCTGATCAACATGGCGGTGAACGCGCGCGACGCCATGAACGGCGGAGGCCGGCTCACCATCACGGTGCGTGCGGTGCCGGAACTGCCGGGGCCCACCGCTGATCATGCAGTCAGTCCTCACGGCTATGTTGCCGTGTCGGTCGACGATACCGGCGTTGGAATTCCACACGATCGGCTCGGCCGCATCTTCGAGCCGTTCTTCACCACCAAGGAAGTCGGCCAGGGCACCGGCCTCGGCCTTTCGCAGGTGTTCGGCTTTGCCAAGCAGTCGGGCGGTGAGGTGGTAGTGGCAAGCGAGGTCGGCAAAGGAAGCACGTTCACGCTGTATCTGCCGCGCGTCTCGACCGATCACGGTGCGCAACAGCCTGCGGCCGAAGACGCGCCATCGGTCGACGCCTCCGGCATTTCGGTGCTCGTGGTGGAGGACAATCTCGAGGTCGGCACCTTTGCCAGGGACGCGCTGACCGAGCTCGGCTATGCCGCCACACTGGTCGGCAATGCCGTGGACGCGCTGGCGGAGCTGGCCAGGAATGCCAGCGGATTCGATGTGGTATTCTCGGATGTGGTGATGCCCGGCATGAACGGTATCGATCTGGCGAAGGAAATCCGCCGCCGCCATTTCGATCTGCCGGTGGTGCTGACCAGCGGCTACAGCCATGTGCTCTCGCAGAGCGGCAGCTTCGGGTTCGAGCTGCTGCAAAAGCCGTATTCGATCGAGCAGCTTGCCCATGCCCTGCACAGGGTCGGCCGCTGGCGCCGGGTGAAGGGCGGCGCGGCGGGGTAATCCGGGCGCGCCCGGCATCTCGTACGTGCTAACGTCGTCCTGAGGTGCCGTCGCTCTTGCGACGGCCTCGAAGGGCCGCACCATTCCCGTTGCAGTCATCCTTCGAGGCTTGCCTAAAAGGCGCTCGCGCCTTATCACGACGACCCGAGGGAACCCGAGGGAACCTTTTGATTTTTCTCGCGTTATCGCTCCATGTCCAGACCTGCCGCAAAGCCCAAGCATCCTTCGAAAAAATCGGCCATCGTCGAGGTCGTCGGCGAGGCAGGCGACCACGTCGAGCCGCCGCCGCCCGAAGTGCTCGAGCCCGATCCGGGTCTGTCCGCCGAACAGATCGAGCAGATCCGCAAGGACTATTTGCTGACGCGGTTCTGGATCAGCGCCAAGGGCTTTTGGGGGAAGGGCGGCGACCGGCTGGCATGGATTTTTTCGATCGGTCTCGTCGTCCTGATCGTCACCAATGTCGGCTTCCAGTACGGCATCAACGTCTGGAATCGGGCAATCTTCGACGCCATCGAGAAACGCGATTCGGCCAGCGTGCTGCATCTGACCGCGGTGTTTTTTCCGCTGGCGATCGGCAGCGTCCTGCTCGGCGTGGTGCAGGTCTTCACCCGAATGGGGATCCAGCGCCGCTGGCGCGCCTGGCTGACCAATTCGGTGCTGTCGCGCTGGCTGAGCAGCGGCCGCGATTACCAGCTCAATCTCGTCAGCGGCGACCACAAGAATCCGGAAGATCGCATTGCCGAGGATTTGCGCGTCGCCACCGACGCTCCGGTGGATTTCGCGGCCGGCGTGACCTCGGCATTCCTTTCCGCCAGCACCTTCATCGTGGTGCTGTGGACCATCGGCGGCGCGCTGACGGTGACGGTGGCGGGCTCGGTCATCACCATTCCAGGCTTCCTGGTCATTGCCGCCGTGCTGTATGCCGCGATCGCCTCGGGTTCGATCATGACCATCGGACGCAGCTTCGTGCAGGTCTCCGAGGACAAGAACCAGGCCGAGGCCGAGTTTCGCTACACCCTGACGCGGGTGCGCGAAAACGGCGAAAGCATCGCGCTTCTGGGCGGCGAGGAGGAAGAGCGCGACGGCATCGACAAGAACTTTACCAAGGTGTTGCGGCAATGGGCGCGGCTGGCGGGCCAGCATATGCGCACCACGCTGGTATCGCAGGGATCGAGCCTGATCGCACCGG
>JAQGMS010000220.1 GCA_028292245.1 Ramlibacter sp. | reverse complement strand
GCTCGCGGTTGATGCGCACCACGATCTCGAAGATCTCCCGCGTGAGCTTGGGGCTCAAGCCCAGGCTCGGCTCGTCCAGCAGGATCAGGTCGGGCGCGGCCATGATCGCGCGCGAGATCGCCAGCATCTGCTGCTGTCCGCCCGACAGCAGGCCGGCGTCCTGGTGCGCGCGCTCTTGCAGGATCGGGAAGTAGCGGTACACCGCCTCCATGTCGCGCGCGACGCCGTCACCGTCCTTGCGCGTATAGGCGCCCATCACCAGGTTGTCGTGCACCGTGAGCAGCGGGAACACCTCGCGCCCCTCCGGCACATGCGACAGGCCCTGCTGCACGATGTGCGCCGGGTCCTTGGCGGTGATGCTCTCGCCCTTGAACTCGATGCTGCCCTTGCGCGGGTCGATGATGCCCGAGATGGTCTTCAGGATGGTGGTCTTGCCGGCGCCGTTGGAGCCGAGCACGGTGGCGATTTCGCCGCGCCGCACCTGCAGGCTGACGCCGCGGATCGCCTTGATCGGGCCGTAGGCCGACTCCACGTTCAGCAATTTGAGCACGGGCGTGTCGCTGATGCTGGGCGGCGAGATGCTCATGCTGCCCTCCGCAGGCTGCTCACGTCGTCGACCGAGCCCAGGTAGGCCTCTATCACGCCCGGGTCGTCCTGCACCTCGCGCGGCGTGCCCATGGCCAGCACCTCGCCCTGGTTCATCGCCAGCACGCGGTCGGACACCTTGGAGACCAGGCTCATGTCGTGTTCGACCATCAGCACCGTGATGCCGAGTTCATGCTTGATGTCCTGGATCCAGAAGGCCATGTCGTCGGTCTCTTCCACGTTCAGCCCGGAGGAAGGCTCGTCCAGCAGCAGCAACTTGGGCTCGGTGCACAGGGCGCGCGCCATCTCCACCACCTTGCGCACGCCATAGGGCAGGCCCGCCACCATCGAGTCGCGGTGCTTCTGCAGGTCGAGGAACTCGATCACCTTCTCGCATTTCTCCCGCGCCTGCAGCTCGCCGCGGCGCGCCTTGGCGGTGAAGAACAGATCGTTCCAGACGTTGGTGCTGCGGTGGGTGTGGCAGCCGATCAGCATGTTCTGCAGCACGGTGGCGTATTCGAACAGCTCGATGTTCTGGAAGGTGCGCGCGATGCCCAGCGACGCGATGTTGTGCGGCGGCTGCTCGGTGAGCAATTTGCCTTCGTATTCGATGGTGCCGGTGGTGGGCGTATAGATGCGGCTGATCAGGTTGAACACGGTGGTCTTGCCCGCGCCGTTGGGGCCGATCAGCGTGAACACCTCGCCGCGCTCGACGTCGAAGCTCACGTTGTTGACAGCCAGCACGCCGCCAAAGCGCACGCTGAGGTTTTTGGCGGATAGCAACACTTCGGCCTGTTCGGGTGAGGATTGCGGGTTCATTTGCGCCCCACCGGTGTGCGCGGGCCATGGACGGCGGGTGGCCGCCGCAACTCGTGTCCCCCGGCGCTGGAAGCGCCTCCTCCTTGACCTCGCTGCGGCGGCCACCCGCCATCCATGGCCTGGAACCGTATGGGTTTGCAACCGGCGAACAGCCAAGACGCTCGCCGATCCCGCATGACGGTGACGATATTCATTTCAACCTGTCCGATTTCTGGAAGGACTTCTGCCGCTTGAACAGGCCCTTGCGGTAGAACGGGAACAGTTGCAGGTAGGTGCGCACCTTCAGCCAGCGGCCGTAGATGCCCAGCGGCTCGAACATCACGAAGGCGATCAGCACCGCGCCGTAGACCAGGCCCTGCAGGCCGGGCGCCTGGCCGATCACCGGGGGCAGGTAGTCCTTCACCATCGCTATCACCTGCGGCATGGTGATCAGGAAGATCGCGCCGAGGAATGCACCGTGCACCGACCCCAGGCCGCCGATCACCACCATCAGCAACAGGTCGATCGACTGCAGGATGTTGAACTGGTCGGGCGAGATGAAAGAGAGGTTATGGGCGTAGAGCGCGCCGCCGAGGCCCGCCAACGCCGCCGACAGCGCGAACGACAGCGTCTTGTAGCGCGCGAGATGGATGCCCATGCTCTGCGCCGAGATCTCCGAATCGCGGATGGCGACGAAGGCGCGCCCGGTCGGTGAGCGCAGCAGGTTGAGGATCGCCAGCGTCGCGACCACCGCGATCACCAGGCAGATGAAATAGAAGCCGGACGCCGACGTGACCTGCAGCAGGCCGCCGCCGAGCAGGTCGGGCTTCTTGACGTGGATGCCGGCGTTGCCGCCGGTCACCGACTCCCAGCGCGCGAGAACTTCCTCGACGATGAAACCGAACGACAGCGTGGCGATGCCCAGGTAGATGCCCTTGACCCGCAGCGCCGGAAGCCCGACCACGACGCCCACTGCCGCCGACAGCAGGCCCGCCGCCACTAGTGCCAGCGGAAACGGTACCCCCATGTTGGTCAACACGGCCTGGGTGTAGGCGCCGACGCCCAGGAACGCGGCGTGGCCGATCGAGAAGAGGCCGGTGAAGCCGGCCAACAGCATCAAGCCCAGGCCGGTGATGGAGTAGATGAGCACCAGCGTGAGTTGCGCCAGCCAGTATTCGGCGAACACCCAGGGCGCGGCCAGCAGCACCAGCATCAGCAGGCTGTACCAGAACACCTGGCCGCCGTGCTTGGCCAGCCTGATGTCCTGCTCGTAACCGGTCTTGAAGATGAATCGCATGTTCTTGTGGTTGGTGCTCAGACTTTTTTGCGGAGCGTTTCGCCGAACAGGCCGTTGGGCTTGACCATCAGCATGACCAGCACCACGATGTACGCGGCGATGTCCTTGAAGCCCTGCGGCAGGTAGAAGCCCGAGAGCGATTCGACGATGCCGATGACCAGGCCGCCGACGATGGCGCCGGGCAGGCTGCCGAAGCCGCCCACCACGGCGGCAGGGAACGCCTTCAATCCGATGAAGCCCATGTTGGCATGCACGAAGGTGATCGGCGCGAGCAGCAGGCCGGCGACCGCGGCCACGGCCGAGGCGAGGCCCCAGACCAACCCGTTGAGCTGCTTGACCGGGATGCCCATGTAATAGGCGGCCAATTGGTTCTGCGACGAGGCCTGCATCGCGATGCCGATCTTGCTGTACCTGAACACCGTGAACAGCAGCGCGCACAGCACCGCGGTGGCGCCGATCACCACCATCTGCTCCGCGTTGAGCACCAGCGGGCCGACGTTCCACACCTCGTCCTTGTACGGCACCGGCAGGCTGTGGGTCTCGGTGCCGATGCCGGGGATCATGGTGATGACGCCGCGCGCCACGTAGCCGATGCCGATGGTGAGCATCACGATCGAGAACGCCGGCTGCCCCAGGATCGGCCGGATGATGATGCGCTCGAGCAGCACGCCGAACAGCGCCATCGCGGCGATCGCGCTCACCACCGCCAGCCAGAACGGGAAACCCATGAAGGTCATCGACGCCAGGCCGCAGAAGGCGCCCAGCATCATGAGCTCGCCCTGGGCGAAGCTCACGGTCTCGGTGGCTTTGTAGATGAGCACGAAGCCCAGCGCGATCAGCCCGTAGATGCATCCCTGCGAGATGCCGCTGATCACCAGTTGAACGAATTGCACCGTCTCTCCAGTCTTTCTTTCTTGTCGCCCGGTTATAGCTGCGAGCGGGGCGGATCATGTACAGGGCTTGCCCGAATCCTTTCCGCCAACTGGACCGGCAGTGACCGATTGCGGTGTAATCGCGCAAATGGAAGCTTCAATCCACGTCGAAACGCTGGGGCCGGTCACGGTGGTGACCCTGGATCGCCCCGAGGTCCGCAATGCGGTGGACGCGGACACGGCGCGCGCATTGCACGCGGCCTTCGTCGCGTTCGAGGCGGACAGCCAGGCGCGCGTGGCGGTGTTCCACGGCGCGAACGGCCATTTCTGCGCCGGCTGGGATTTGCAGCGCGGCGCGCAACTGGCACGTGAAGGGCGCGGCGCCAACGCGCTGGCCGGGCTGGATTTCGAGCCGGACGATGCGCAACCCCTGGGACCGATGGGTCCTTCGCGCCTGCTGCTGTCCAAGCCGGTGATCGCGGCGGTAAGCGGCGCCGCCGTCGCGGGCGGCATGGAGCTGGCGCTGTGGTGCGACATGCGCGTGATGGAACAGGACGCCTACTTCGGCGTGTACTGCCGGCGCTTCGGCGTGCCGCTGATCGACGGCGGCACGGTGCGGCTGCCGCGATTGATCGGCATGGGCCATGCGATGGACCTGATCCTCACCGGGCGCAAGGTGGAAGCCGCCGAGGCGCTGCAGATGGGGCTGGCGAACCGGGTCGTACCCAAGGGTACGGCGCGTAGTGCCGCGGTGGAACTGGCGCAGCAACTGGCGAAGTTTCCGCAAGCCACGATGCTCGCCGACCGCATGAACGCCCATGAGCAGTGGGGCAAGGCCTTGCCCGATGCGCTGCACGCCGAGTGGGAGCGCAGCAAGCAGCGCATCGCCGACGGGCTGGAAGGCGCGGCGCGCTTTGCCGCCGGCGAAGGCCGGCACGGCAAGTTCTAGCGGCGCTACTTGCGGCCGAACAGCCGGCCGAGCAGGCCGCTGGGCGGCGTTTCATCCGGCGGCAGCGTCGAGTAGTCGCTGTCGGCGGACGGCGCGGGCGTGGGTTTCGGGGCCGTGCGGGCCTTCGCCGCGGAGGCCGCAGCCGGCGCGTAGTTCTTCTCGGCGGCGCGGTCGTAGTACTCCAGGGCGCGCTTCAAGTCGGCCGCTACGCCCAGGCCGCCTTCGTACAGCTGGCCGAGCCCGTGCAGGCTTGCCGCGTTGCCGGCTTCGGCGCCTTTTTCCCAAGCCGCGCGGGCCTTCACGTAGTCGCGCTCGACGCCGTTGTCGCCCTTGAACCAGATGAATCCTTCCTCGACCACGCTCACCGGCTTCAGGTGCGCGAGCTCCTGCGGCGGCTCGTAGACGCCGGAGGGCGCACGCCGCGCAACGGGTGCCATGGCGGCCGCGGCTTTCGCGGCGGGCATCCACGCATCCAGCAAGGCCTGCGGCCAGCTGCCGCCGGGCAGCGGCATCACCACGCCCGGCTGCTCGTCGGACACCAGCACCGGCACCACCGGCTGGACCAGCACGCCGCCGGGCAGCGATGCCCGGTCGAACCAGGTGCTGGACAGCTTGAGCGGATAGGCCACGATGCCGGGCGGCAGCTCCAGGCCGAACACGCGCTTGCCTTCCGACGCAAGGTACTGCGCGATGTTCGCGGTGGCCGGGTCGTCCGGGGTGCGACCCGCCAGCGAGCGGATCAAGCCCGCCACCTCGTGCAGGTCGGCGGAGGGCACGCGCCCATTCGGGTCGTACAGGATTTCGCCGGGCGCGCCCTCGAGGTCGCCGGGCACCTCCAGGTCCTTGTCGGCCTTGACGACTGCGCCCCAGACCACGCGGCCCTTGCGCAGCAGCGCCGGGCCGCTGTCGAACACGACGCGCAATTCATCGTCGGAGGCCCAGGCCGGCCGCTCGGTGTCCAGGGCCAGCACACCGGGGGCTGCCGCGCCGGCCGCCTGGTGCCAGGCCGGCTGCGGCGGCAGGGGCGGTGAGGCCTTCTGCGAGGCGGGCTGCGCGCTGGCTTCCGCCGGCAGGAAGTAGCCGGCGCTGTACAGCACGCCCTTGTCCGAAGGTTCGCCGAACAGGCGCGAGGTCAGTGACACCAGCGGCGCGTAGGTCTTACCCTTGGCCTGCGGCAGGCCCGGGAAGGCCAGGATGACGCTGTTCTCGAAGCCCGGGCCACCGGGCTGGCTGCCTGGATACAGGGCAACCGCCTCGTCATGAGTCAGCCACTGCGGCGGGCTGCGCAGCGTGCGGGCGATGACTTCACCCACGTAATAGGCCAGCAGGAACAGCAGGTTCTGCGCGGCCGGGTCGTCCAGGTAGGTGTCCTGGCGCAACTTGCCGGTCTTGCGCAGCGCGTCCAGGAACACGTCGATGCGCTGCAGGCTCAGCACCGAGTAGTCGAGCTTGCAGGTACGCAGCAGGCTTTCGAAGGCCAGGCCCTTGGGGATCGGCAGGCGCTGGTCGAAGGCGTGCAGGTAGCAAAGGGCCCGGAAATTGGCGCTCGCGCTCATGCGGCCTCCGGTTGCGCCATGTCCCGGCGCTTGGGGATGGGCCGCGGCTTGCCGCCCTCGTCGATGGCGACATAGGTCAACGACGCCTCCGTGACCTTGACGTATTGCTTCTGGGCGCGGAAGCGCTCGGCGTACACCTCGACCTGCACCGTGACCGAGGTGGTGCCCACCCGGGTGACGGCGGCGAAGAAGGAGAGGATGTCGCCGACCCGCACCGGCTGCTTGAAGATGAACTGGTTGACGGCGACGGTGGCCATGCGGCCGTCCACGTAGCGCGCCGGTACCACGGAGCCGGCCAGGTCGACCTGCGCCATGACCCAGCCGCCGAAGATGTCGCCATTGGCATTGCAGTCCGCCGGCATGGGGATCACCTTGAGTACCAGTTCCTTGTCGGTGGGCAAGGGCACCGCCGCAACGCCGGGATTCGCTGACATGGGCACAATCTCTCTCTAATAGAACCAACCCGGATTGTCCCCCATGCGCCGTGCCGGCGAAATAGCTTCTTCCTCCCCCGCCCCTTCCCCCGCTGCCGGGGCCCCGCCGCGCACCCATACCGACTGGGACACCCTCAAGCGCCTGTTCCCGTACCTGTGGCAGTACAAATTGCGCGTTGTCGGGGCGCTGGTGTTCATGGTGGGCGCCAAACTGGCCAACGTGGGCGTGCCGGTGCTGCTGAAGAACCTGGTGGACGCCATGTCGTTCAAGCCGGGCGACCCGACGGCGATCCTGGTAGTGCCGGCCGGCCTGCTGCTGGCTTATGGCCTGCTGCGGCTTTCGACGTCGCTGTTCACCGAACTGCGCGAACTGGTGTTTTCCAAGGCCACCCAGGGCGCGGCCCGCAGCATCGCGCTGGAAACCTTCCGGCACCTGCACGCGCTCAGCCTGCGCTTCCACCTGGAGCGCCAGACCGGCGGCATGACGCGCGACATCGAGCGCGGCGTGCGCGGCATCGAATCGCTGATCTCGTATTCGCTGTTCAGCATCGTGCCCACGCTGATCGAGGTGGTGCTGGTGCTCACCATCCTGGGCGTGAAGTTCGACGCCTGGTTCGCCTGGATCACGCTGGCGGCGCTGGTGGTGTACATCACCTTCAGCGTCAGCGTGACCGAGTGGCGCACCCAGTTCCGCAAGGAAGCCAACGAGTTCGACTCGGCCGCCCACACCAAGGCGGTGGATTCGCTGCTGAACTACGAGACGGTGAAGTACTTCAACAACGAGGGCTTCGAGGCCAGCCGCTACGACGAGAGCCTGCAGAAATTGCGGCGCGCGCGGCTGAAGAGCCAGACCACGCTGTCGATGCTCAACACCGGCCAGCAATTGATCATCGCGATCGGCCTGGTGGCGATGCTGTGGCGTGCCACGCAGGGCGTGGTCAACGGCACCATGACCCTGGGCGACCTGGTGATGGTCAACGCCTTCATGATCCAGCTGTACATCCCACTGAACTTTTTGGGCGTGCTGTACCGCGAGATCAAGCAGAGCCTGACGGACCTGGACAAGATGTTCGTGCTGCTGGAAAAGGAACGCGAGGTGGCCGACCATGCGGGTGCGCAGCCGTTGCGCGACCTGCATGCGCCTACCGTCCGCTTCGAAAACGTCAGCTTCGCTTACGAGCCCGCGCGCCAGATCCTGCACCACGTGACTTTCGAAATCCCGGCCGGCAAGACAGTGGCCGTGGTCGGGCCCTCAGGTTCGGGCAAGAGCACCTTGGCGCGCCTGCTGTACCGCTTCTACGACGTCGGCATTCCGGGCAGCCCTCCTGCGGCTGGAGGCCGCATCACCATCGCCGGCCAGGACATCCGCGAAGTGACGCAGGCCAGCGTGCGGCAGGCGATCGGCATCGTGCCGCAGGACACCGTGCTGTTCAACGACACGGTGGAATACAACATCGCCTACGGCCGTCCCGGCGCCAGCCGCGCCGAAGTGGAGGAGGCCGCGCGCGCGGCGCGCATCCACGGCTTCATCGAGTCCACGCCCAAGGGCTACGGCACCATGGTGGGCGAGCGCGGCCTGAAGCTATCGGGCGGCGAGAAGCAGCGCGTGGCCATCGCGCGCACGCTGCTGAAGAACCCGCCCATCATGATCTTCGACGAGGCCACGTCGGCGCTGGACTCGGCCAACGAGCGCGCCATCCAGGCCGAGCTGAAGGGCGTGGCGCAGAACAAGACCACGCTGGTCATCGCGCACCGCTTGTCGACGGTGGTGGACGCGCATGAAATCCTGGTGCTGGAAGCCGGCCGCATCATCGAGCGCGGCACGCACAACGAATTGCTGGCCAAGGGCGGACGCTACGCGGAAATGTGGGCGCTGCAGCAGCAAAGCAGCGAGCGGTTCGAGGAAATGATGGGGATGTAGGGGAGGGCTGTCCGGCCCTTCTCTCAGGCGTAAGCCGCTTCCGGCTCCTTGACCGCCTGCACCGGAGCCAGTGCATCCAGCGGACTCGAAGTGCCACCCGCCGCCACCTTGAGCACGTGCGTATAGATCATGGTGGTGCTCACATCGCTGTGGCCCAGCAGCTCCTGCACGGTGCGGATGTCGGTGCCGGATTGCAGCAAGTGCGTGGCGAAGGAGTGGCGCAGTGTGTGCACGGAAACCGGCTTGACGATGCCGGCGAGGGCGACGGCCTTGCGCAATGCGCGCTGCAGGCGTTGCTCGTAGAGGTGGTGACGCCGCTCGATGCCGCTGCGCGGATCGGTAGCGATAGTGGGCGACGGGAACACCCAATGCCAAGCCCAAGACTGGCCCGCGCGAGGGTATTTTGCTTCGAGCGCGTGAGGCATGGAGACGCCGGGCCGTTGTGCCGCACGGTCGGCGGTCCACAGGCCGTGCGAGCGTGCCAATTGCACATGCAGGGCTTGCTCCAGCGAGCGCGGCAACATCACCACCCGATCCTTGCCGCCCTTGCCGTCACGCACGACGATCGCGTGGCGATCGAAGTCCAGGTCCTTCACGCGAAGGCAAAGGCCCTCGTTGCGCCTCATGCCGGTGCCGTAGAGCAGCCGTGCGAGCAAGCCGGATTCGCCCTCCATCAGATCCAGCACGCGCTGCACTTCCGGCACGGTCAGCACCGACGGGATGCGCCGCGCGGCCACCGGTCGGCCGATCTCCTGCATCCACGGCAATTCCTGCCCCAGCACCTCCTTGTAGAGAAACAGCAGGGCGCTTAGCGCCTGCCGGTGCGTGGAAACCGAAACCTTCCTTTCGGTGGCCAACATCGACAGGAATGCTTCCACTTCGGGCTTGCCGAGCGTGCGCGGGTGGCGCAGGCCGCTGTGCCGTACGAACCAACGCACCCAATACACATAAGCCTGCTCGGTATTCAAGCTGTAGTGCAGGTAGCGCAAGCGCTCGCGCACTTGGTCGAGCAAGCGCACCGCAGTGAAGACAGGCTTGTCGGAACCGCTCGGAATGGCCAATGTGTTATTGCTGGTCATTAATACAGTATATGGCTGCGGCCCGCAGGCCACAAGGGTTTCCGGCGTTCCGCACTCACCATGTTATGGGGACAACGCGCCAAGTTACCGCGCGGAATTGCCGCCTAACAACTTGTGCCGTCCTCAACAAAGAGGAGCCCAAGCCGAAAACAAAATGCTATAAATCAAAGACTTAGAAAACGAAGCGGAGGCAAATTCCATGTCGCAAATCCCAGCGTTATCCATCGCTTTGACCTACATATCACGTTAGGCCTCAGATGAAGCTACGACTTCTCATTGCAGCAGCTGTGTTGTTGCTCACACAGCCGGCTTTCGCGAGCATGGTCTGGTCTGCCGTAGCAGTAGAACCTTCCCAGGCGGCGAAGCTTCGTGCGGACTCTGCGTTGGTTGAGCGAACTCTTGACTCCCCGCAGAAGGGGCGAAGCGCTTACCTTGATAAAGCTTGGCACGGCATTCATTTCTTACTGACTGGGAGCGATGGCCCGACTTCACAGCTAGCTTCCCAAGTCATCTTTGGTGGAGAGCCAGTCGGTCCGGATCAAGGCTATGGACCCGCGCAGTTGCTTCCGCCATCGACTGTCAAGCAGATCGCGAAACTCCTACAGTCACAGACTCCAGAGGTGCTCTCCGCGAGGTATGACCCAAAGGCCATGGAGTCAGCGAAGATCTACCCAGACATGATTTGGGTACGCGAAGGTCCTGAGGCATTGAAGTATTTGCTTCAGTTTTATTCGCAGCTCGTGGCCTTCTACAGTGGCGCGGCAGAGCGCGGCGATGCCGTGCTGCTGGTGATTCACTAACGCTACATGTGTGCGGTGAGGCCTAACTTGTCAATCGACACGGACCCACAACAGCAGGAGGCGGCTTCGCCGCGAATGTTGGTGGTCCGGTCATCTTTACGTTCGACGGCAGTCACGCATCCCGCGCCACGTTGGAGTACCATTGCCTTATGCAGCTAGCTACTGGTACTGTTGTCGATGGCAAAGTCGTGGTCGAGGGACTCACCTTGCCGGAGGGAACTGTTGTTACGGTTCTGACCCGTGACGACGAAGAAGCCGTTCGCCTTTCCTCGGCCGACGAGGCCGAACTTATCGAGGCGCTTGATGAAGCCGATCTCGAAGAAGGCGTATCCGCCAAGGAACTCTTCGCACGCCTCCATCGATTCGGCTGACCTTGGCGCTCATTGTGCAGATCAAGCCGCGCGCTTTGCGGCAGATAGAAAAAGCCGCGGAATGGTGGTTCGAGAATCGGCCGGCCGCGCCGGGCGCCATTCGCAAAGATCTTGAATCTGCTCTTGCCCTGTTGGCTCAAGAACCTGGCATCGGTACCAGAGTGGAAGTTCCTCGCACCGATGTCGTTCGCAGGCTATATCTCGGCCGAATACGCTACTTCGTCTACTACCGGGTTCGGGGCAAGACCCTTGAAGTGGTGGCGTTCTGGCACGAGAGCCGCGGTCAATCACCCCCGCTCTGAGCAATGCCGTCGAACAGGTCAGTCAACACGGACCCGCAACGGCAGGATGCGGCTTCGCCGCGCTCGTTGCGGTCCGGTTACTTCCGACGTTAAAGCGCATGAAAGCCGTCCTCATCGCCGTCGCAGCGTTCTTAGTCGCGACCCTACTCGCCGTCGCAATCGTCGGCGGCCTCTGGTTGGGTGAGGGTTTCCGGTTAGGAAAAGGTTCGCCGGATTGGGCCCTTGCGTTGCCGTGGATATCACTCCCCTTCATTGCGCTCTTGTTATCTACACCCGCTGTTGGTGTCGCCGCGGCAGTCTTTGCATATCGTTGGGCGCGCGCGCCGGGACCATCGGCGCCCACCGGACCTGATCCCACTGTGGCGGCTGTGATCGCCGCAATAGAGGGATATCGCCACGCCAGATCAGCGGCGGTCTTTTGCCCGATCTGTAGATCACAAATCAAGGTCAACCCCTTTAAGTCTGAAGACTCTCGACAAGTGCTAAAACTCAATTGCAAATGCGGCCGCTCATGTGGCGTCTTCGATGCGTAATGCGCCTTAACTTATCAGTCAACACCGACGCCCAAGGGCGTCCGCTCGCTACGCTCGCACCTGTTCGTGGGCGCGGGTTACTTCTACGTTAAAGCTCACGTGAACATCCTAGCGCTCCTCGCAGGCCTCGTTGTGTATGTCCTCTTCGCGGTCCCGTTTGGTCTTGCAGTTCTGGGGGTCGGGTTCGCTCCGGAGCCGCAGAAGACAATCGGCTCGTACCTGATCTTGCTGGCACCCCTGATTCCCTCGGGCTTCGTCGCGGCCTACCTCGCAAGGACTCGTCCGGTTCTTATGGCCGTGGCTGTCGCAGTCATCGCAGTTCTAGTGTTTTGGGCGCTTGCGCCCGGGCCTATGCCCTGGTTCTTGGTTGAGGAGCATTCCGCCATTGCCATCGGTGCGCAAGCGGCGTACCAAGGGCTCCTCTATATTGGCATCGCGAGTGCGGCGGGTTGGTGTGCCTTAGCCATGAAGCGCAGGCGGAGGACATGAGCTTTAACATGGCCGTCAACTCGGTCGCCTTGCGGCGTCCCGGCGCTGCGCGCCTCCCTTCCGCAAGTCGCCGGTTACGTCTACGTTAGGGCTCGCAGGCCGTAAATGCGCACGTCTACCCACCGTCCTGCATGCTCGCTACGTTGTCGTCGGCCTCGGTCTGTCTGGGCCGCCCGTCTACGCGGTCGGCGCACCGTTCGTTGCCCGCGAAGAGCCTCACCTCCGCCGTCATCACGGGCTGTCCGTCCTTCGGCGGCCAGCGCGCCGCTGCTAGGGAGCATCGAGTCCTCAGTCAGTGCCTTCCTTCGCAACGAGCGTTCGTCGCAAAGCCAGTACCCTCGCGGTTCTTCATGCGAAGTACCGGTTCGGGCAAATACATGAGCGTTCTCATCTGCGATAGCTGTTGCTCATCGGCCCTGCGGGGTACCGCAGCGCCTGGGCCGCTGGTCGGTTCAGGCGCCAGCTATCGCTCGCGCCGCGCGGCGTTGTGCGGTGTGGCTGCCAACAACCCGGTATGCGTTCAGCGGGCAGCCTGTTCGCATCCGAGCCCTAACCCTTCAGTCAACCGGACGTCCACAAGCGGGCTCCGCCCACTTGCGGCCGCCGGTTACCTCAAACGTTAGAGCTGCACAAGTGAGGACGTTGCGCGCGATCGGCTTGATGACTTGGCTAACCTTGGCCGTTTTGCCTTGCGTGGGTTGTTCCGACTCCTCTATCGTGTTGGCATCGCAGAGCTTTAGAAGCCCTGATGACAAACTTGTTGCCACGCTCGAGACTCTCGATAATGGGCTTGGGTTTGGTCTTGGTCGGATATACGAGGAGCTTCATGTATTGCCCCGAGCCATCCCAATTCGCGGGCACGGTGATTCGAGCGCCTCGGTCGTTTTTTACGTTGATGTAACTGAAACAGCGGGCTCGCAGGTTCACGTCAAATGGGTTGGTGAAAAGTCCCTCGAGGTTTCCTACAACGCTTCGTTGAAACCAGGTCGCATGTTCCTCTCCTCCAATGGCGTCACGGTGAAGTATCAAGTTGAGTCAGTAGCCCGGTGAGCCCTAACATTTCAATCGACGCGGACGCGGAGCTTGCCTCGTTTTAGTTGACACTTTCACCTAACGGAGAGAGTGATCAATGGCTAAACGAATTGGACCGGTCAAGATCAACAGCTATGGTGTTGAATTCAAGCTCAGAGCTGTCCAGTTGAGCAACCAGGCCGGCGTGCTTGTCAAGGACGTCGCCGAGTCTTTGGACATTCATCCTTTCATGCTGTCGAAGTGGCGCAAGCAAGTTCGCGATGGTGAACTGGCAGGCAAGCCACCCCCAATCGAGGCGGATGCGGTAGCGGAGTTGCGCCGCCTGCGCGAAGTCGAGAAGCAATTCAAGCGCCTGCAGATGGAGCATGACCTCCTAAAAAAAGCCATCCGGTTTGCCTCCGAACGAAAGGCGAAGTCTTCGCCTTCATCGCGGCAAACCGGCAAACTTACCCCGTCCAGATGATGTGCGCCCTGTATCGCGTCACGCGTGCAGGCTTCTATGCCTGGCAGCAACGCCAACCCAGCCAGAGAGCCAAGGGCGATGCGCAGCTGCTCGAGCAAGTGCGCGTGGTGCATGAACGCAGCCGGGGCTTCTATGGCAGCCCGCGGGTGACCGGCCAGCTGCGCCTGGACGGCCTTGCCGTGGGGCGCCGCCGGATCGCCAGACTGATGCGCCTGGCCGGCTTGCAGGGCCGCAGCGCCCGGCTGTACCGACACTCCAAGGTGTTGCAGCGCGCCTTCTTTGCCAGCGTGCCCTATCGGCAAGACACGGCCCAGACGCAAGAGAGCAACCAAGTCTGGGTGGGTGACGTGACATACCTGAAGGTCGCCGGCCAGTGGCGCTACATGGCCGCGGTAATGGACCGGCACTCGCGGCGCATCGTCGGCTGGAGCCTGAGCCATCGGCGCGATGCGGCCCTGACCACCCGGGCGCTGCGCCAGGCGGCGCGCAACCGCAACTCGGGGCCGGGCGTACTGTTCCACAGCGATCGCGGCATCGAGTACGCCGCCTTCGAGTTCCGCGACCAGCTCGCCAGGCTGGGAATGTTGCAAAGCATGAACCGCGCTGGCAAGATGAACGACAACGCCCACATGGAATCGTTCTTTCATTCGATGAAGACCGAGGAGCTGTATGGCAAGACATTCAACGACGAGCAGCAACTGAGGCAGACCTTGAGCAGCTACATCGCCTTCTACAATCAGCAGCGACTGCATTCGTCTCTGCGCTACCTTCCCCCTGCCGCATTCGAGATGCAGCAGGCCCGGCAAACCTGTGTCAATTAAAGTGATGCAAGTTCCCGCACAAGGGCGTCCGCCTTGCGGCTCCTACTCCTTTGTCGCCGGTCAACTCCGACGTTATGCCTCATGAAGATCCCTCCGCACGACCTATTGGAAGCTGTCACTGGTCCAGACACATTTCTGGTTTTCGTCCGGGCGCTCATAGCCGATCGCGTGGGCGCAGCTGAAGCTGAGGCGGCGAATCCTAGTTCTCCGTACGGACCTGATGCAGGCGCTTGGGAGAACGTCCGAATAGAGACGTACCTTGAGGGTGCGCTCGCCTGGGCCGAGGACTCAGACTTCGGCACTAAACAGGGAGTTCCAAAGGACAATCCTTGGAGGCAGTTCGCTACGTTTCTCTACTGCGGCAAAATCTATGAATAGGCATGAGCGAGCATGAGAGCACTGAGGCGTAGTTTCAACGAGCAAGTGCAACGCTGATCATTTTCGATGATATAGCTTTGCTGGTGTGTTGAATCCCAATCTCTTTCTCGGTCTGTTGTTCAAGTCATCTGCGATGCGATCACACTGAGCTTGGGTCACTGGGCGCATGCATGTTCCTTTGGGCAGATACTGCCGCAGCAGTCCATTGAAGTTCTCGTTGCTGCCTCGCTCCCACGAGTGGAAAGTCACAGGCGCGTCCGCCAGTACCGAATCCCCTCGGTCGCCGCTCACCTCTACGTTATACCGCTGAGTCAGCGTAGTTGACGTACATACACAGTGTATATACGCTCCGACAATGGAGTTCAGATGGTCGGAGGCGAAGCGAGACGCGAACCTGGGAAAAGCACGGGCTCGACCTCGTCGATGTGCCGTTGGTTTTTGAGGGCGTTTCGTTCACCTTTGAAGACGACCGGTTCTCCTATGAAGAGCAGCGCTTTGTCACACTTGGCCTGCTCGCGGGCATTCCCGTTTCAGTAGTTCATACGGAGAGTGAATATGAAATCCGCGTCATCTCGTTCCGCAAAGCCACAAAGCGCGAAGCGCAAATCTACTACAGTGAAATCCAAAACTGATTGGGCGCGGCTGAAGGCTGGCAGCGCTGCTGGTGAAGCCACATCCGACCATCCTGAGAGCAGCGTGGCGCACATCGTGCGAGGCGTTGTTCGGCGTGGTCTTGCACCGTTGCCGCCGAAAGCTTCAATTTCCTTGCGGGTGGACCAGGACGTTCTGGAGTGGTTCAAGGCGCAAGGCCCTGGCTATCAAACTCGCATCAACGTCGTTCTACGGGCATTTCGCGATGCATCGGTATAACTGGTCGGTCCATCGGACCGACTATGGCGCCCCCTGACCTCCAACGTTAGCCCTCGAAAGGAGAAGCCCGTGGATTACGACGAAAGCAAGGTCGATCAGGCTGCTCTGGCGCTTCTATATTTGACGCTTCATGATCACAACCACTCATGGAAGTCCATTGACTGGGACACCATGAATCGCTTGTACGAGAAGGGGCTGATTGCGAATCCGATGAACAAGGCCAAATCTGTCGTGTTCAGTGAGCTGGGGTTGCTTGAGGCCAAACGTCTTTTCGCCGAGCTCTTTGGAAAGGGGGCGACGTGAGCCTCATTTGGCTATCTGTGGCTAGATTTCTTCCCCGCGCTCGGCAAATTGTAGCTACAATATAACATGCTCACATGGGACGAAGCCAAGCGCAAGCTCAACGTCAAAAACCACGACTGGACTTCGCCGGATGTGAAGCAATTTGGGACCACTTCACAGTGGCCCGCGAGGACATACGCGCAGACTATGGCGAAGTGCGCCTGGTTTGTTTCGGCCTCCTGCGCGGCGAAGTGGTTGTGCTGGTATATACGGAGCGCCCGCGAGGGCCGCACGCAATCTCACTGCGAAAGGCAGAGAAGCATGAAGCACGCTACTACCGCCAAGTTGCCAAAGAAAACCTCGGCTAAGGTCTCGGATCCGGACAATCCGGCCTGGACTGAAGAAATGCTGGGCGCACCCGTTCTCAAGCGCGGGCGAGGTCCCCAGGTCGCCCCAACCAAGGTACTCACCTCTATTCGCCTCGACGAAGATGTGTTGGAGTACTTCAAGTCACAGGGCTCTGGCTACCAATCTCGCATAAACGAGACTCTTCGCAAGGCTGTGAATCGAAATCTAACTGGTCGTCCAAGCACGACGGCGCGCAAGCGCGCTGCGGCTTAACTTCGACTTTAGATCTCACCGCAACAGCCCTACTTGCAAGCGTTAGTTATTGTAGCTACAATAACCCGTGCGTATTTCCTTCGATCCCGTCAAGCGCGAGAGGGCGCTGGCGGATCGGGGGCTGGACTTCGCGGACGCAGCTTTGGTATTCGAGGGCGTCACGGTCGAAATCGAAGACACGCGAAAGGATTACGGTGAAGTCCGAATCATCTGCTACGGCACGTTGGCCGGCCGCATGGTGGTGGGCTACACGCCGCGTGGCGCGGAACGCCACGTTTTCAGCATGAGGAAAGCAAATGAACGCGAACAAGCCCGCATCGCGCCGCTCCTTGAAATCTGACTTGGCTCGTGTGGATGCTCACGTTGTGAAGAAGGGCGAGTACGACGAGTTGCCCGAACTCACAGATGAAATGCTTGCTCGGGCCAAAGTGAATAAGGGCGGCAGGCCGGTTTCTTCGAATCCGCGCAAGCTGCTCTCGCTCAGGTTGCCTGCAGATGTCATCGAACGCTGGAAGGCGACTGGGCCAGGTTGGCAAACGCGGATGGCCGAGCGTTTGAGCAAGGTGCGGTGATATCTAACATGTCAGTCCATCGGATCGCCTGCGGCGCCCGCTGACGTCCAACGTCAGGCGCCACAGGAACCCTCCCATGAATCCAACAGTCGTCGCCTCGTGCAAATGCGGAGGCTTCCAGTTCAAGTCAGCTCGCGAGCCGATTCTCCAGTTGACGTGCCACTGCCAGCAATGCCGAGAGGTGTTCAAAACGCCGTTCACGAACTTCGCGTACTTCAAGCTAGTCGGAGCTGAGGTCAACGGCGAGACAATCGTCCACAGATTCGTCGCCGACTCCGGAACGAAAACCATCCGCGAGACCTGTGCAACCTGTGGAGACTCATTGCTGGACCGTACTGAAGCCTTCCCTCAAATTGTGGGCGTCGTAGCTGAGAGAATCCAGCCCCCGTTCGTGTTCCAGGCAAGCTGCCATGTTTGGGTTAAGAGCAAGTCAGCAGAAGTCACCGTGCCTGAGGGCGTCAAAGCGTTCGCCCGCAACATGCAGTGACGCGTGCGCTATATTTCATCCTCTCAAGGCTTGCATATGGCCATGATCAAGCTCTACCACGCCCCTCGCACGCGCTCGATCCGCATTCTGTGGCTGCTCGAGGAACTCGGTCTTCCCTACCAGCTCGCGACCGTCGCCTTCAGGCCGCCGCGCCATTCGTTCGAGCAGGACACCCCGGCCGGGAAGTTCCCGGTCATCGAGGACGACGGGCTGGTGATGTTCGAGTCGGGCGCGATCCTCGAGTACCTGATCGAGAAGTACGGCAAGGGACTGCTCGCGCCCGCAGCGGGCAGCCCCGAGCGTGGCCCGTACTTGCAATGGATCCATTTCGCCGAGGCCACCGCGATGCCACCGGTCAACGACATCACCCGCCACACGCTGCTCTTGCCCGAAGCCGAGCGCATCCCGAAGGTCGCCGAGGATGCGCGGGTGCGCGCCACTAACGTGCTCAACGTCGTCGAGCGCGCACTCGCCGGCAAGGATTATCTCGTTGGACACGAGCTTTCGGGGGCGGACATCATGATGGGCTACTTCTTGATGGCGGCGCGCATGCTCGGGGTGGTCGGTTCGGCGCACGCGAACGTCGGGGCTTATTGGGAGCGATTGGCGGCGCGCCCGCCTTTGCAAAAGGCATTGAGCACGCACTAGAACGGGCAGAGTGGTTTCGTGAAGCCTGACAATGCGTTAAACCGCACAAGTACCTATGAGCGATACCCCTTCTCCTGAAGAACTCGCCCGATGGCAGCGACGGTTTGCGTCGCAGGCTAACAATCGTGCGTGGCGGCTGTCGGAAAGCCGCTCGCGTACGCCCGCAGAAGATCGGGAAATGCTGCAGGCCGCTCACGCAGCGGCGTACCTCTGGCGGGCGGTGGGTGGGGCGAAGAACGATGCTCACGCAGCTCTTCTCCTGGCGCACACGCATGCGCTCGTCGGGCGTGGCGAAGAAGCTGCCGCGTTCGAAGCGGCGGGCTGGCCCTATTTCCGCGGAGATAGCGCCGTACCATGGGAACGAGCGATCGCACAGGCAGTTGCGGCCAATGTGGCGGCAGCAAATGGGCGCGAAGCGGAACACGCAGAGCTCTACGCAGCGGCAGCGCGGCTGATCGAGGCGCTGCCGGATCCAGCGGACCGGGAAATCCTGGGCGCTACCTTGCGCGTGGTTCCCGCGCCCAATGCACGTGCGGTTTGACGGAGTCCTTCGACACGGCCGCCCAAGGGCGTTCGCGCCTTGCGCGCTCGCTCCTTGGTCGCCGGTCAAGTCCGAGGTCATGTGGCATAGGCGCACATGCGGCTTTCGGCAGTGCACGCGCTGTGCTTCACAAGTTGCAGGCTTCATCGCTCGTCTGGGTCAATCACCACAGCACAGCGGCGAGCGGGCGACCACGACAGCCCCGTACGTGCGGAACCCATGCTTGATTGCTTTGTGCTCGACAGCCCCGCCCTTGCTGTCGTGTCGCTTCCTGCGAACGGTCCTCTCATCGCGGCCTCTATTGAAGCGCTGTTAGGTGCTCGTAGAGAATTACGCAGCCGATTCCGATGAGCAGCACGCCGCCGATGGCTTCGGCCCATCGCCCGGCAATGTTGCCTAGGAGCCGCCCCACCATCACCCCGATCGTGACCATCAAGAACGTGGCGAAGCCGATCGCCGCGGCCACAGGCACGATGTTGACGTCAAGAAACGCGAGGCCGACGCCAACGGCCATTGCGTCAATGCTGGTCGCAAAGCCTGTGATGGCGAGCAGCCAGAAGCCGTGGCGTGCTGGCTTCTCGGTCTCTTCCTCGGTGGGGGCCTTCAGCGCCGCGACGATCATGCGCGCACCCAGGATGCCGAGCAGCGTGAAGGCGATCCAGTGGTCCCATGACTTGACGTAGCTGGACGCGGCGTAGCCCAGCGCCCAGCCGACGACAGGGGTGATGGCTTCGATGATGCCGAATATCGCGCCCGTGCGCAGTGCTTCGGACCATCGCGGTTTCTGAAGGGCAGTGCCCTTGCCGACGGCAGCCGCGAAAGCGTCGGTCGACATTGCCAAGGCAAGCAAGGCGGTGGAGGCGATATTCATTGTGGGACTCGTTCTACGGCCGGGCGAGCACAAAGGCACGTCTGCGCTGCCCGACCCTTTGTCGCGCTGACATGCCGATGGTCTCGCCAACCTGAACGGTTGCCTGCGCCACGGAATACGAGATACCGAGTGTGTTGACGCAGGCGCTTCCGTCGAAGAAACAGAAGCCGGCTACTCCCCAAGGGAACGTCAAGTATAGCTGCCCCATCTGGCCGGCGCTCTGTGGCTCACGATGTGCCGGTCGTACGATTCCCAACTTCGGTCCATCGCATCTCAAACGCTAAAATTCCTCGACCCGAACGATTGGGTGCCGGCAGCTCTACAAGTCGAGCGGCTTTCACAAAAAGGTTGAATATGGAACAACGTAGCGTTGCCGTCGGAGCTTCAGATGATCATCAGTTTCAACCGCCATTTCGGGCGACGTTTGGGTTGGGAGAACGCGTCCGCAAAAAGTCCGGCGCCGCGTGGCAAGGCCGGATCGTCGGCTGGTACAGCACGAAACTGACGCCAGAGGGCTACGCCGTCGAGTCCGAGGCACATCCAGGCTCGGTGCAGATTTACCCGGTCGCAGCGCTTGAGCGCGTGGCCTGACGCTACGGCCGCGCTTGACGCGGCGTACGAATAAGCGTACGATTTCATCCATTTGGAGGTCCTCATGGCTGTTCCTGTCACCACCAGTGAGGCGCGTGCAAACCTGTACCGCTTGATTGACGAAACGAACGAGTCCCACCAGCCTGTGGTGATTTCGGGCAAGCGCAGCAGTGCCGTGCTTGTGGCGGCGCAGGACTGGGACGCAATTCAGGAGACGTTGTATCTTCTATCGGTGCCTGGTATGCGTGAATCAATCAAGAAGGGTATGGCGGAGCCACTTCAGAAGAGTGCCCGAGAACTCAAGTGGTGAAGTGGCAGGTCGTCTTTGCCAAGCACGCGCTCAAGGACGCCAAGAAATTGTCGGCAGCCGGCCTCAGGGAAAAGGCTCAAGCACTGCTGGATTTGCTGGCCCAGGACCCGTTTCAGAACCCACCACCCTACGAGAAGCTGGTGGGCGACCTACATGGAGCGTACTCACGCCGCATCAATATCCAGCACCGAATGGTCTATGAGGTGTTTAAAAAGGAGCGCATTGTTCGCGTGCTGCGGATGTGGACACACTATGAGTGACGCGAGGGATGACATGTCAGTCGACGCGGACGCCTTGCGGAACCCGCGCGCTCTGGGCGCAAGTCGCCGGCTACATTCACATTAGGTTGCTCATGCGGTTCACGGAACTTCCCAAGTTGGAGCACGAGCTTGTGATATTGCGGCCGCTCACGGCCGCCGACATCCTGCCGTGGTACGAGTACCTTACGCTGCCCGTGGTATTCGAGCACACCAGCTGGAACGTCAGCGCGCCATCGGAGCTTGAGCATTACGCAGCGCAGACCGAACTTCCGTCTTCGCTGCTTCGGCTGGCGATCGCCGAACGTGCGAGCGGCCAGCTTGTCGGCACGATCGGCTTTCACACCGTGTCCCCCGAAAACCGCTCGGCTGAACTCGCATACGACCTCAGTCCCCCGTGGTGGGGCAAAGGCATCGCCAGCCACGCGTGTGAAGTCATGGTGCAATGGGCGCATTCCCATGTCGGGCTCCTCCGTGTTCAGGCAACCGTTCTCACCTCAAACAGCCGCTCCATCGAGGTTCTTCAGCGGTGCGGTTTCAAGCGCGAGGGCCTGTTGCGCAGTTACCGGATCGTTCGCGGCCGGCCCGGTGACTTCTGGATGTACTCGCATGTTCGAGACGCCACCTGACAGCCTCTTCGACGCATACACCAGTGGAGTCCCCAATGCACATCGACGGAGCATGTCACTGCGGGTTGATCTCATTTACCGGGGAGATCAACCCCGCGGGCGTGACGGTTTGCCACTGCGCCGACTGCCAGGTTATGTCTGGTGCACCCTTCAGGACTGTCGTTGAAGTCCCGATCGGGCAGTTCAGGCTCAGCGGTGAGCCCAAGCGCTACGCAATGATGCAGCATGGAAAACCGTGGATCCAGACGTTCTGCCCGACCTGCGGGACTCCGTTGTTCGCTGCCGCTGCCGAGAGTCCCACCTCGGTAGTCATCCGCCTCGGTTGCGTGACACAACGCGCGCAGCTTCGCCCATCTGCCCAAATTTGGCGGCACTTGGCGTTACCGTGGCTCTCCGACCTGCCGTCGATCCCTGACGCGGCATTCGCATCGCCGCCGGCGGTGGTTCGATCGCCCAAGGAGACCCGCCGTGAATGACCCCGAGAAGCAGGTGCTGCGAGCGCTCGACACCTACAAGGCAGCGGTCCTGGCAAAGAATGCCGAGACGTTCATGCACCTCTACGATCCCAAAGTCAGGGTCTTCGACACTTGGGGGATATGGTCATACGAAGGCGCCCTGGCTTGGAGAATCGCGGTAGAGGGCTGGTTCACCTCGCTTCGCGACGAGAGCGTCAGGGTCACGTTCGAAGACGTGAAAATCATAAGTGAGCCCAGCTTCGCCTCGATGAGCGCCTTTGCGACGTACGCAGCCTTCTCGGCCCAAGGCCAGGAACTTCGGGCTATGCAGAACCGTATCAGCTGGGTGCTCAGGCCCAGTGGCCATGTTCTACGTATCGTGCACGAGCATACGTCTGCACCGATCGGGTTCGAGGACGCCAAAGCGATACTGAAGCGCGAAGCCAAGCCATGAGACTCAAACGCCTCTTCGCGCTCGCTCTGTTCGCCTGGCTGTCCACCGGGCAGGCCCAGACGACACAGAAGGTGGTCGATATTCCAACTCGACCCGGCGTCACGCAACGCATGATCGTGCTTTCGCCTCCTGAGCCGAAAGCAGCGGTCATCCTCTTCGCCGGTGGTCATGGGGGCCTGCAGATCTTCCCGAACGGCTCGATGAAATGGGGTGAGGGAAACTTCCTTGTTCGAACACGCCAGCTTTTCGCCGACGCGGGCTTGACGGTTGCTGTCATCGATGCCCCATCCGATCGTCTGTCTTCGTCCTTCCTTTCAGGGTTCCGTCAGACGCCCGAACACGCCGCAGACGTCAAGGCGGTCATCGGTTGGTTGCGAGAGAGCGCAAAGGTTCCTGTATGGCTCGTCGGCACCAGCCGTGGCACCCAGTCGGCGGCCTTCGTCGCCACTGAACTTGCGGGTCCTGACGGGCCGGACGGGCTGGTTCTCACGTCAACCATACTCACGGACTACAAAGGCAACCGCCCGGTTCCGGCTATGCCGCTGGGCAAGATCCGAGTCCCCGTCTTGGTGGTACACCACGAGCAGGACGGGTGCGAGCATTGCGCTTTTTCAGGGATGCCCGTCCTGATGGGAAAGCTGGGAAATGCACCGAGGACCCAGTTGCTGTCGTTCAAGGGCGGCGAGAACAGGGGCGATCCCTGCGAGGCCTTTGCGTACCACGGCTTCAACGGTCTGGAGCGCGAGGTTGTCCAGCAAATCGCTGTCTGGATTTTGGCGAGATAGGAAATATCATGACGGTCAAGCGTATGGACAACGTCGGCATAGTGGTCGAAGACCTCGACGCCGCCATTGAGTTCTTCACCGAACTCGGCCTCGAACTCGAAGGGCGTGCCCCGATCGAAGGAGACTGGGCAGACGGCGTCACCGGATTGCGCAACATGCGCGTGGAGATTGCCATGATGCGTACGCCGGACGGGCACAGCCGGCTCGAGATCTCCCGGTTCCTCGCGCCGCCTGTGGTCGCCGATCACCGCAACGCCCCGGTGAACGCTCTCGGATACCTGCGCGTCATGTTCACCGTGGAGAACATCGACGATACGCTCGCTCGACTCCGCAAACGAGGCGCGGAGCTCGTCGGCGAGGTGGTCCAGTACCAAGATGCGTATCGGCTCTGCTACATCCGGGGGCCCGAAGGAATTCTCATCGGGCTTGCCCAAGAGCTCGGGCGGGCGGCTTAGCCCAACCCTCAGGCCGCACAATCCGCCAGGAGATGCTCATGCAAGAAATCGCTGCACTCGCAGGCGTCGTCGGCGCGCTTGCTGTCGGTACCGTCAGCCCCGGTCCGAGTTTCGTCATGGTGGCCCGCCTTGCGGTCGCAACGTCTCGCGCGAACGGCCTGGGCGCCGCTGTGGGCATGGGCGCAGGCGGCGTGGTCTTCGCCGTCGCAGCACTTGTAGGTCTGCAGGCCGTGTTGCTTGCCGTGCCCTCTGTCTACCTGGCTCTCAAAGTGCTCGGCGGCCTGTACCTCTGCTACCTGGGCTTTCGCATCTTTCGAGCCGCCAAGGTATCGCTTGCGGTCGAGGCTGCTGGCCAGAGCGATGCCACCTCGGTGTCTCGATCGTTTTGGCTCGGATTCACCACCCAAGTCAGCAATCCCAAGACCGCCATCGTCTATGCGAGCGTGTTCGCCGCGTTCCTTCCCGGCACTTTCTCCGCGCTTTTCGCCGCGGTGCTCGTGTCGGTGGTCTTCGTCATCGAGACGGGTTGGTATGCAATCGTCGCCACGATGCTCTCGTCGAACCGGCCAAGGCGGGCATACCTCGACTGCAAAGCCTGGGTCGATCGCGCGGCGGGCCTTGTCATGGTCGGCTTGGGCTTGAAGCTTGTCGCCTCGGCGCGTTAGGCGGCAACGAATGGCCGCCGTCACTCTTGCAGTTGTCCTGGCGCTCGCCGCCGAAGGTGGCCGCATCTGTCCCAAGCAGCAGAAGTGGAGCAGGCTCTACGAACTGCTCCCGAACACGCGTCGTGACGGGTACGGCTCCATCCCTGCTGCGCCGCTGATCCTCGGAGCGTGGGGCGAAACCAGCGACGAGCAAAAGGCGGGGCGGCTCCGCGAGCACCTGGAATGGGCGGAGCAACACGGTGGATTGGAGAAAGTGCACTCATTTTTCGCGTCACTGCCTGAAAGGGAGTGGCATCATGTGGGCGAGTAAGGTGCCTGCCTTGAGGAGCCGCCGGTCACTTTTACGTTAGAGGGGAAGAACATGAGCCTTCCAGTATCTGATGACGAGAGAACCTGGGACGGTTGGCGCTGGGCGTACATGATCCTCGGCCTCGGTTGCGCCATCGCAGCTGCGTGGCTGGCGTTCCACTGGGCCGGAACCAATCAATGGATGTTGGCATTCCCAATAGGATTTGCTGTGGTGTTGTGCGGAATCGCCCTGAGAGCCAGTGACAGCGCGCTCAAACGCATCGTCGAGACCGACTGAGAGAAAGCGCCATGAGACCGATGTCGCTTGGAGATCGGATCGTCATTGGCGCGATTGCGGGCGTGATGGGTGCCGTTCTTGGTTTGGTGGCCGCCTTCCTGCTCGCATTCGCATTCGAATCCCCGCCCGCGCTGCGCCCGATAGCGATTTTCTCGGCGGTCTTTTTCTTTGTCATAGGGGCTGTGCGAGGGCCCGACGCAGGCTTTTTCGTCGGCGATGCGCTTTCCGCCCTCATTCAAATTGGCGCGGACGACCACGAGATTGGAGGCGGCCGCGAGGGGCATGGCAAGCCGGGTGCATGGAGCTCGGTCTGGTTGCTTGCGACTTGGGGAGCAATCGTCCTCGCGATAGCATGGCGCGCGTGATGCACTCTAACTAACTAAGCGCCGCATGAATCCAATCCTCTTTGGTCTTGTTGCCGGAACCAGCTTCGGCTTGGTCGCAGTGGGCTCCATGCTGCCAATGCAATTCCAAGACAAACCTGTCGCCCTGGCGGCAGCGTTTTGCAGTCGATTCGCGATCGGCTTCCTCATTCCTCTGTGCAAGTTGCCGTTACCGCCCGCAGTCACAGGAGTGGTGGTGGCCCTGCTTGTCAGCTTGCCCGACGCGATCATTACAAAGGCGTACGCGCCAATCCTGGGTCTGGGCATCACCGGAGGCGCGGTCATAGGTTGGCTGGCAGGCAGGTATGTCGCCTAGCCCCTCCATCGAGCGCGGCCTCGAAATCCTCTATCCGATGTTCGCCCTGGGCTGCTGGACAGTCATTGTCTTGCTGCTCATTCCCGTTGTTCGCGTCCGTGCCGGCCGTCGCAAGGAGATCGTGGTCGACGATTTCAAGTACGGCGAGTCGCCTTCAGTTCCTTCGCACGTGAGCATCCCGAACCGCAACTTGATGAACCTGCTTGAGTTGCCGGTGCTGTTTTATGTCGTGTGTCTCATGCTATACGTCACTGCGGGCGTCTCTCCGCTCGCGGTCTTCCTCGCTTGGGCCTACGTCGTTCTGCGCATCGTTCACAGCGCCATCCATCTCACCTACAACAACGTGATTCACCGGCTCACGGCGTTTGCCGTCAGCAACGGCGTGCTCAGCACGATGTGGGTCCTGGCAGGTGTACATATCGCTTCCAACTCCGGGGCCTGACCCCTCCATCGAGCGGATGCTGCAAACAATGCCGGAACGTGCAAAATGAGATCAAATGAAGATCCATAACCCCGCCGACATCTGGCCGGTGCCGGCCCAGTTCCAGGAGATCTATTCGCACGCGGTGGAGACCGAGCTGCGAAACGCCCGGCAACTGCATGTGTCGGGCCAAGTCGGCGTGCGAGCCGACGGTACGGTGCCCGGCGATTTCGCATCCCAATGTGAACAGGCCATCGAAAATGTCGAGGCGGTGCTTCGCTCAGGCCAAATGACAATGGCCGACGTCGTCAGACTGACTTACTACGTTGTCCGCCGCGAGGATTTGCCGATGCTGAATGAAAAGCGGATGAAGCGATGGCCTGGGGTTCGGCCTGCCGTCACGACGCTTCTGGTTGCAGGTCTGGTGCGGCCGGAGTTCCTCATTGAAATCGACGTCACGGCACAAAGAGCGCTATAGCGTGAATACCTCCAACTCAAGGTGGAACGGACATGTTTGATCACGTCAAATTCGGAGTCAGCGACTTTGCGGCGAGCAAGGCGTTCTTCCTCAAGGCGCTCGAACCGATCGGCGTAGCCGTTGCCGGGGAGGGGGCGCCGGCGTACGGCGTCGAGCTTGTCGTCCCAAAAAGCAACGCTTCTTTGTGCCTGCATCAAACCGAAGAGAAGCCGGCGCATCTTCACCTGGCGTTCGCGGCCGGGAATCGCCAGCAAGTCGAAGCTTTCTATCGCGCTGCCTTGGCGGCGGGTGGCAAGGACAATGGTGCGCCCGGCCTGCGCCCGCACTACCACGCGAACTACTACGCAGCTTTCGTCATTGGTCCGGACGGGCACAACATCGAAGTGGTTTGCCACGCACCCGGGGCCTGACCAACATCAGAGGTGGACGCAATGCGAACGACTCATTGGCTGATGGCTGCGATACTTGGGCTGCTACTCAGCGGCTGTGCGGGCATCGGCACCGCCCCGGCACCGGAAGTGCGGCAGGCTTTGGCTCCGACCGGCAAGCTTCGCGTCGGGCTCCAGCTTGGCAGTCCCCACAACGCAATACGGGATTCTGCGTCGGGCGAGATGAAGGGGGTGGCATTTGACCTCGGAAAAGAGTTGGCACTGCGCATAGGGGTTCCGTTTGAGCCGGTGCTGTATCCATCGGTCGGAGCCCTTCTCGACGGCGGGAAATCCGGCGCTTGGGACGTCGCCTTTGTCGGCTTCAGTCCCGCGCGGGCGAAGGAGTGGGACTTCACCGGGCTGCACCTGCAGATCGAATTCGGCTATCTCGTCCCTGCCGGTTCTCCCATCCTGTCAATGGCTGATGTGGATCGGCCCGGGGTTCGAGTTGCCGTGCAGGAGAAGTCCGGGCCGGACGCCTTTCTTTCCGGCGCGTTGAAAAATGGCGTGGTGGTCCGGGCGGCAAGCCTCGATGGAACAGTGGGCATGCTGAAAGCCGGGGGAGCAGACGCAATCTTCAACATCAAGCCGAGCCTGTTCGAGATAGCGAATCAGTTGCCGGGTTCCCGCGTCCTCGACGGTCGGCCCGGCATCGATCCGCACGCCATGGCGATGCCCAAGGGACGGGATCCCGGAGTGACATACGCGCGCCGGTTCATCGAGGATGCGAAGTCCAGTGGGCTGGTCAAGGCGGCGATCGAGAGGGCTGGAATACGCGGGGCCGTCGTGGCGCCGCTTGAATGACAGGAGGTTCAGATGATTACCGCCTTTACGACGTTCACCTTGCCAAAGCCGATCACCCGCGAGGAGGCTCGCAGGATTTTCCTGAGCACCGCGCCAAAGTACCGGGGCGTTCCGGGCCTGTTCCGGAAGATATACGTGCTGTCCGAAGACGGGGCAACGGCAGGGGGCGTCTACCTTTGGAATTCACGGGCGGAGGCAGAAGCCCTGTACACGGAATCATGGCGCTCGTTCGTCCGCGAGAAGTACGGCACCGATCCCACCGTGACCTACTTCGATAGCCCCGTCGTGGTCGACAACGTGACGCAGCAGATCCTGAGCGACGAGTAGGCCATGGTGAAAAAATCCGACACGGGCGAAGGCCTGCCGGCATCGGAGCTCATCTCCAGGAGAATCGCCGAACTCGGCGACTGGCGCGGCGAAACCCTGGGCAGGATTCGCAAGCTCCTCAAGGACGCGGTGCCGGACGTCGTCGAGGAATGGAAGTGGATGGGCACGCCCGTCTGGTCGCACGACGGCATCATCTGCACCGGCGAGTCCTACAAGGACAAGGTGAAGCTTACGTTCGCCAAGGGCGCGTCCCTGCCGGATCCGGCCGGCCTCTTCAATTCGAGTCTCGATGGAAACGTCCGCCGCGCGATCGACATCCACGAAGGGCAGGAGGTTGGCGCGGCCGCATTCAAGGCGCTGGTTCGCGAAGCGGCCGCCCTCAACAGCTCCGGCAAGGCGAAACCTCCGAAGAAGAAGGCAAAGTCCTGAGGGGATGACACATGAGCAGCCCACCCGTTCGCCGCGCCGACAAGCTGATGGCCGAGGCCAAGATCGACAAACTGCTGTCCACGGGCTATTGCGGCCACCTGGCCACCATCAGCCCGGATGGCTCCCCCTATGTCTGCCCGCTCCTGTATGTCTGGCTGGGCGGCCAGGTCTGGCTGCACAACACGAGTGCCCGTGGCCACCTGCAGGACAACGTGCGCCACGATCCACGGGTGTGTTTCGAAGTAGCCGCCCCGGGCGAAGTGTTTGCGTACGGGCGCTATGAATGCGACACCTCCGTCGAGTACCAGAGCATCGTGGTCTTCGGCCGCGTGGCGATCATCGACGACCGCCCGAAGAAATCGCTGTTCTTCGACGCGCTCATGGCGAAATACCACGGCAACGATCCGACCCGCCCGAAGGGCTTTTATCCGCGACTGGATGCGGTCACGGTGTACGCGTTGACCGTCGAGCGTGTCACCGGCAAGGAGCAGCAGCTTCCCTCCACCGAGATGCAGTGGCCGGCGGCCGACAACACGAAGTCTCCCGAGGCTTTGCCGCCAACCTGAAGGCCTGGTCAATGAACATATTCATCGCGGGCGGAACAGGCGCGATCGGGCGCGTCCTGGTGCCGCTGCTCGTGGGCGCGGGGCACAAGGTCGTGGCGCTC
This sequence comes from Ramlibacter sp., assembly GCA_028292245.1. Lineage (GTDB taxonomy): Bacteria > Pseudomonadota > Gammaproteobacteria > Burkholderiales > Burkholderiaceae_C > Ramlibacter. The sequence continues at coordinate 9,155 of JAQGMS010000220.1, read as the reverse complement.
ACCCGCTCCGCGGATCGCGCCTCGCAGCTGGAACGGATGGGCGCCGTGCCGGTGGTCGGCGACGTGTACGACGAAACGCGGCTCGTCCGATCGGTCGCGGAGTCCGAAGCGGAGGTCGTCATCCATCAACTCACCGCGTTCGGAACCAAGGATGGGGACCCCTACGAGGAAACGATCCGGGTGCGCATCGAAGGAACGCGAAATCTCGTCTCCGCGGCGCGCGCCGCCGGCGTGCGCCGAATCATCGCGCAGAGCATTTCGTTCATGTGTTCGCCATTCGGCGGCGGGCTGACCGACGAAGAGACCCCGCTCTATCTCGATGCTCCCGCGGCCGTGAGAGCGCTGGCGGAAGCCGTCGCGTCCCTCGAACGCCAGACACTGGGCGCAAGCGGGATGTCCGGCACCGTGTTGAGGTACGGATGGTTCTACGGCCCCGGCACCAGCTACGACCCGGAAGGCTCCATTCCGCGCGCCATCCGCCAAGGTACGATGCCTATCGTGGGTGCCGGCGCGGGGACGTATTCGTTCATCGATCTGCGTGACGCTGCCGCCGCGACGCTCAGCGTCCTGGCGCACGAAACAAGCGGAATCTATAACATCGTCGACGAAGCGCCCGTTCCATTGAACAAATGGCTGCCGTTCGCTGCGGGGCTTCTCGACGCGCCGGCACCTGGGCAGATCGACGAGGCGTCGGCCCGGCAGAAGCTGGGCGACCTGCGGGTCTACTATATGAACGAGCAGCGCGGCGCATCGAACGCAAAGGCAAAGCGCGAACTCGATTGGCAACCGGCTTTCCCGTCGTGGCGAACCGGGTTCGAGGCGCTCTATCGGGCAGGGAAGTAGCCAAATGATTCATCAACGACATCTGGAAGGAAGACCATGAGAAAAATCATCGGAACGATCGCACTGGTGCTTGCATTCATGCCTCTTGCGCATGCGCAGGAAACCGCCGCCGACAAGGCGCGCGACGCGAAGGCAGAAGCCGTGGAAGCCAAGCGCGCCGCGGGCAAAGATGTCCGCCAGGCCGGCCGCAAGGTCAAGGCAACGGGGCGCAAGGCCCGGCAGGCCGTGATTACGCGCTGTGCCGATGGCCGCCATACGGTCAAGGGCCCGTCCGGATGCGCCGGTCACGGCGGAGTGCGCGACCCGAAGTAGTGCGGGCGGATTAGCCCCTTGACAGCGTGCCAAGCTCAGCATCCGAGTGAACATCCGCAATCCCCGGTGCGTGGCCGCAATGGCCGTCCTGCTGCTCACCGGCTGCGGCGGGGGGAGCGGTGAGCCGGTCGTCGCCTATCAGATCGCGGTCGAGCAGCTTCATCCCGCCATCGCCGCGCGCTATTCGTTCGGGGGCGCTCCCAGCTGCAGCGCGCCGGTTCAATGCCGCAGCACCGTGTCGATCGACTGCGGCTCGGCCACCGATGGTCCCAAGGACTACTACGACAATCCAACGGGCAAACTCCTGATGCGTTGCGGCGGCGCTTGCATGCTGCCCCGGATGCCGGGTGAAGGAGCGGACCCGCTCACGTGCAGCCAATGCCCTCCCAAGGAATGGACTTGTTAGCAGCGCGCGAAATGATCCGCGATGCGGCGCCGGCGGACTTTGCAGACATCGTCCGGATCAACGTCGAGTCGGAGCATTTCCTGAGCCCGCTGCCGCTTGAGCGGCTGCGGCTCTTGCACAGCCAGGCGGCGTACCACCGCGTTGCCGACAGCGGCGATGGCGTCGGCGCATTCCTGCTGGCGTTCCGGGAGGGCGCTGCGTACGACAGCCCGAACTACCGCTGGTTCGCCTCGAGGTATCCGCAGTTCCTGTACATCGACCGGGTGGTGGTGAGCCCCGCGTCCCAGGCCCGGCGCTGGGGCACCTTGTTGTACGAGGACCTGTTCGCATTCGCCAGAACGACCGGCGTTGCAAGGGTCACGTGCGAGTACGACGTGGAGCCACCCAATTCCGTCTCCGCCCGTTTCCACCAGAAGTTCAAGTTCACGGAAGTGGGGCGGCAGACCTACGGCGCGGGAAACAAGGTCGTCTCCCTGCAGGAAGTGTCGCCTTGAGGCTCTGGACCCTGCATCCGCAATACCTCGACCCGCAGGGCCTGGTGGCGCTGTGGCGGGAGGCATTGCTGGCGCGCGCCGTCCTGCGCGGACAGACGAAGGGGTATCGGCATCATCCGCAATTGCATCGCTTCAATGCGCTGCCGGCGCCGCGCTCGGCCATCAACTCGTACCTGGCCGCCGTGCTGGCAGAAGCGCAGGCGCGCGGCTACGCGTTCGACAGCAGCAAGGTCGGGCCGTCGCGTATCACGGTGTCCATCGCATCCACCACGGGGCAGATGGAGCATGAATGGCGGCACCTCATGGCAAAGCTAAAGGCCAGGAGCCCGGAACTGCACCAGCGCTGGCGCAAGCTGGCCGCGCCGCGGCCCCATCCGTTGTTCGAGGTCGCCGACGGTCCGGTCGAACCTTGGGAGCGCGCACCATGAGCAACACCTACGTGCACGGCTACGACCCGCGCGAGGCCGTGCGGCTGCAAGACCAGGCGAACACACTGGTCGACCTGCTTCATTCGGACACGGCCTATCCCGCCGGGCACACCGTGGTCGAGGCGGGATGCGGCGTCGGCGCACAGACCGTCACGCTGGGGCGCAACAGCCCACACGCCGCGATCACGTCGATCGATGTTTCGCAGGCATCGCTGGCGCAAGCCGGCGACGCGGTACGGGCCGCGGGGCTGACGAATGTCACGCTGCGGCAGGCGGACATCTTCGCGCTGCCGTTCGCGCCGGCGTCGTTCGACCATGTGTTCGTGTGCTTCGTGCTGGAGCACCTGGCGCGGCCGGTGGAGGCCCTGCGCGCGCTCAAGCGTGTGCTGAAGCCCGGCGGAACGATCACCGCCATCGAAGGGGATCACGGCTCGACCTATTTCCATCCCGACAGCGAACTGGCGCAGCGGGCGGTGCGCTGCCTGGTCGAATTGCAGGCCCGCGCCGGTGGCGACGCGCTGATCGGCAGGAGGCTCTACCCCTTGCTCGGCGAGGCCGGTTTCGATGCGGTCCGCGTTTCGCCGCGCATGGTTTACGTCGACGACAGCAAACCCGCCTGGGTCGACGGTTTCACCCGCAAGACTTTCACGGCGATGGTGCAGGGCGTGCGCGAACCGGCGATCGCAGCCGGCCTGATGAGCGCGGCCGACTTCGACCAGGGAATCGCCGACCTGTACCGCACCGCCGAGGGCAACGGCGTTTTCTGCTACACATTCTTCAAGGCTGTGGGCATCCACCAGGAGGCATCGTGACTGACCTTCCCATACCCTTTCCGCGTTTGGTGACGTTGGCACTGTTCCTGTTGTCCGGCGCCAGCGCGCAGGCGCAGAGCGCGGACCTCGCACGGCTGTCCTGGCTGGGCGGCTGCTGGAAAAGCGCCGGCGGCGAGGCCGGCTCCGAAGAGCAGTGGATGCCGGCCGCCGGCGAAACGATGCTGGGCATGGGCCGCACCGTGAAGCAGGGCAAGGCGGTGGCGCACGAGTTCATGCAGATCCGCGTTGGCATCGATGGTGCGCTCGCGTTCCTGGCGCAGCCGTCGGGCCGCCCGCCCGAGACTTTTCCGGTGCTGCGCATCAGCGATGCGGAGGTGGTGTTCGAGAACCTGCAGCACGACTTCCCGCAGCGCGTCGCCTACAAATTGGAAGGCGCCACGCGGCTGGCCGCGCGCATCGAAGGCATGCGCAACGGCACGCTGCGCGTCATCGACTTCCCGATGGACCGGGTGAGTTGCGACGCAAGGCTGGCCGGTCCGGCCAAATAGCAGGCCGCGCCCGGCACAAGCCGATAATCTGCGCCATGGAAACCAAATGGCTTGAAGACTTCGTGAGCCTCGCCGAAACCCGGAGCTTCAGCCGCTCCGCCCAGTTGCGCCACGTCACGCAGCCGGCGTTCTCGCGCCGCATCCAGGCGCTCGAAGCCTGGGCCGGCACCGACTTGGTGGACCGCAGCTCCTACCCGACGCGGCTGACGCCGGCCGGCGAAACGCTGTATGCGCAGTCGCTGGAGATGCTGCAGGCGCTGCAAAGCACGCGCGCCATGCTGCGTGGGCATTCGGCGGCGGGCCAGGACGTGATCGAGTTCGCGGTGCCGCACACGCTGGCCTTCACGTTCTTCCCGGCCTGGGTTTCGTCCCTGCGCGAGAAGTTCGGTCCCATCAAGAGCCGGCTGATCGCCTTGAACGTGCACGACGCGGTGATGCGGCTGGTGGAAGGCGGCTGCGACATCTTCATCGGCTACCACCATGCGTCGCAGCCGTTCCAGCTCGATGCCGACCGCTACGAGATGGTCACGCTGGGCGAGGAAGTGCTGTCGCCCTATTGCAAGGCGGACTCGAACGGCGAGCCGATGTTCAAGCTGCCGGGCCGCGCCGGCCAGCCCTTGCCTTACCTGGGCTACGCGCCGGGCGCCTACCTGGGGCGGGTGACCGACCTGATCCTGAAGGAGTCGAGCACCGCGATCCACCTGGACCGGGTCTATGAAACCGACATGGCCGAGGGCCTGAAAGTGATGGCGATGGAAGGCCACGGCGTCGCGTTCCTGCCGTACAGCGCGGTGAAGAAAGAGCTGCGTTCGCGCCGGCTGGTCAGCGCGGCACCGCCCGAGATGAAGGGCCTGGAGATGGCGATGGACGTTCGGGCTTATCGGGAGAAACCCGTAGGCAAGGAAGCGCCCAAGGGAACCGCGCAGGCGCTTTGGACCTACCTGGCGACACACAGTGGCGTGAAGTGATGCCAGAATGGGCCACTGGACCTGGTTATAAATTTCCTGCATAACGTCGCGCGGATACAGCATTGGCGTTGAACCGGGGCCGGCCCTACAGTTCGCGCCATCCCAAAACCAGCTGCAAGCGAATGTCATCCACCTTCCGGGTCGAACACGATTTCCTGGGCGAGAAGCAGATTCCCGCCGATGCCTACTGGGGCGTGCACACCGCCCGCGCAGTGGAGAACTTCCCGATTTCGGGCACGCCGATTTCCGCGATGCCCGACCTGATCCGCGCGTTCGGCTACGTCAAGAAGGCCACTGCGCGCGCCAACGCGGAACTCGGCACGCTGGACCGCAAGCGGGCCGGCGCCATCATCGTCGCCTGCGACAAGCTGATTGCCGGCCACTTCCACGAGCAGTTCGTGGTCGACGTGATCCAGGGCGGCGCGGGGACGTCGACCAACATGAACGCCAACGAGGTGATCGCCAACCTCGCGCTGGAAACGCTGGGCCATGAGAAAGGCCGCTACGACATCCTGCATCCCAACGACCATGTGAACGCATCGCAGAGCACCAACGACGTCTACCCGACGGCGGTGCGGCTGGCGCTGTGGACCGGCATCGACGGGCTGCTGGCCTCGATGGCCACATTGCGCCGCGGCTTCGAGGCCAAGGCGGAGGAATTCAAGGACGTGCTGAAGATCGGCCGCACGCAATTGCAGGACGCGGTGCCCATGACGCTGGGCCAGGAGTTCTCCACCTACGCGGTGATGATCGAGGAGGACGAGGCGCGGCTGCGCGAAGCGCGGGCGCTGATCCAGGAGATCAATCTCGGCGCCACGGCGATCGGCACCGGCATCAACGCGCCGGCCGGCTACGCCGACATGGCGTGCAAGTTCCTGGCGCAGGAAAGCGGCATCCCGGTGGTGAAGGCGCACAACCTGGTGGAAGCCACGCAGGACACCGGCGCCTTCGTGCAGCTCTCCGGGGTGCTCAAGCGGGTGGCGACCAAGCTGTCCAAGACCTGCAACGACCTGCGGCTGCTTTCCAGCGGCCCGCAGGCCGGCTTCGGCGACATCAAGCTGCCGCCGCGGCAGGCCGGCTCGTCGATCATGCCGGGCAAGGTCAACCCGGTGATCCCGGAAGTGATGAACCAGGTGGCGTTCGAAGTGATCGGCAACGACATCACGGTGACCATGGCGTCGGAGGCCGGCCAATTGCAGCTCAACGCGTTCGAGCCGATCATGGGCTGGAGCCTGTTCAAGAGCATCACGCACCTGTCCAACGCCTGCCTGACGCTCAACGCCAACTGCGTGGCCGGCATCGAGGCCAACCGCGAGCTGCTGGCGCGGCGCGTGCGCGAATCGATCACGCTGGTGACAGCGCTCAACCCGATCATCGGTTATGAAAAGGCCGCGCTGATCGCCAAGACGGCGATGGCCACCGGCGCCCCGATCGACGAAGTGGCGCAATCGCTGGGCATCCTGACCAAGGAACAGATGGACGCGCTGCTGGTGCCGGAGAAACTGACGCAGCCCTTGCGGGCGGAGTGACAGGCGCAAGACGGGCACAAAGCCTGCTAGCAGTAGTTGGGAGCAGAGATACGCACAAAAGAAGAGGTGGGGCTTCAGGGTAATCCCGAGAGTCCGAATCTCTAGAATTTCGTTGTCAGTTAACCCTAACGCTTCACCACAGGAGATTTGCATGAAGAAGCATTTATTGGCTTTCGCGGCCTGCGCCCTTGCCGCCGGCGGCGCCTTCGCACAAGCCGGCGACACCATCGCCAAGGTCAAGGCCTCGGGGGTCGTGACGATGGGCGTGCGCGATTCGTCCGGAGCGCTGTCGTACACCCTGGGGGACGGCAAGTACGCGGGTTACCACTACGAGGTGTGCCAGCGCATCCTCGCCAACCTGGACAAGGCCGTCGGCAAGAAGCTGGAAGTGAAGTACCAGCCGGTCACCTCGCAAAACCGCATTCCGCTGGTGCAGAACGGCACCGTGGACATCGAGTGCGGCTCGACCACCAACAACGCCACCCGCCAGAAGGACGTTTCGTTCGCCCTGACCACCTACGTGGAAGAAGTGCGGATCGCCGTCAAGGCCAATTCGGGCATCACGTCGCTGGCGCAGCTCAATGGCAAGAACGTGGCCACCACCACCGGCACCACCTCCGTGCAGCTGCTGCGCAAGCACGAGCGCGCCACCGGCATCGACTTCAAGGAAGTGTTCGGCAAGGACCACGCGGACAGCTTCCTGCTGCTCGAATCGGGCCGTGCCGAGGCGTTCGTGATGGATGGCCAGATCCTGGCCGGCAACATCGCCACCGCCAAGAACCCCGCCGACTACAAGATCGTCGGCGAAGTGATCAGCGTCGAGCCGATCGCGATCATGCTGCGCAAGGACGACCCGGCCTTCAAGAAGCTGGCCGACGACACCATCCGCGAACTGATCCGCACCGGCGAGCTCGCCAAGATGTACGACAAGTGGTTCGTGCAGCCGATCCCGCCGAAGAACACGCGCGTGGGCCTGCCGGTCAGCGACGCGACCAAGGCGGCCTGGGCCAGCCCCAACGACAAGCCGCTGGAAGAGTATCTGAAGAAGTGATAGCGGCCGCGTAGGAACAGCGAAACCCCGCTCTCGGCTATTGCCCAGGCGGGGTTTCTGCTTTAAGGTAAGGCGAAGGCATGCGCAAGGCGTGCGTTCAAGAACAACATTACGAGGGGCCGCCCCTGGGGACGCTATATGGCTTGGGACTGGCAGGTATTTTGCAAGAACACGACCGAGGGCACGCTCGAACCCGGTTGCTGGGCCAAGGGCGCGGACATCACTTATTTCGAGTGGATGATCCACGCCTGGGGCTGGACCGTTTCGGTCGCCGCGTGCGCGTGGGTGATCGCGGTGATCGTGGGGGGCCTCGTGGGCACCGCTCGAACGCTGCCCAACAGCCCGTGGCTGGTGCGCCTGGCCAATGCGTGGGTGGAGTTGTTTCGCAACGTACCCATCCTGGTGCAATTGTTCATCTGGTATTTCGTGGTGCCCAAGGCTTTCCCGCTGTTCCAGCAGGTGCCCGGGTTCCTGCTGGTGATCTTCGCGCTGGGCTTCTTCACTTCGGCGCGGATCGCCGAGCAGGTGCGCGCCGGCATCCAGGCGTTGCCGCGGGGGCAGCGCTACGCGGGGCTGGCGGTGGGTTTCACCACCGCGCAAACCTACCGCTACGTCATCCTGCCGATGGCGCTGCGCATCATCCTGCCGCCGCTCACCAGCGAGTCGATGAACCTGCTGAAGAACTCCTCGGTGGCGTTCGCGGTCTCGATCGCCGAACTCACGATGTTCGCGATGCAGGCGCAGGAAGAGACGTCACGCGGCATCGAGATCTACCTGGCCGTGACGGGGCTCTACGCGATTTCGGCCTTCGCGGTGAACCGGGTGTTCGCCTTCATCGAAAAGAAGATGCGCATCCCGGGCTTCATCGTGGCCGGCGGAACGGGGGGTCACTGACATGGGAAACCTCGACCTCTCGTTCGTCAACTGGGACATCATCAGCAAGTTCGTCCTGAACGGCTTCTGGTTTTCCGTCGAACTCACGGTGATAGCCACCCTGGGCGGCATTCTCCTGGGCACCATCCTGGCGCTGCTGCGCCTGTCGGGCAAGGCGTGGCTGGTCTACCCCGCCACCTTCTATGTCAACGGCATGCGGTCGATCCCGCTGGTGATGGTGATCCTGTGGTTCTTCCTGCTGGTGCCCGCGCTGATCGGCCGGCCGGTGGGCGCGGAGTACTCGGCCATCATCACCTTCGTCGCGTTCGAGGCGGCGTACTTCAGCGAGATCATGCGCGCGGGTATCCAGTCGATCCCGCGCGGCCAGGTCTACGCGGGACAGGCGATGGGCATGACCTACGCGCAAAACATGAAGCTCGTGGTGTTGCCCCAGGCTTTCCGCAACATGCTGCCGGTGCTGCTGACGCAGACCATCATCCTGTTCCAGGACACCTCGCTGGTCTACGCGATCGGCGCCTACGACCTGCTCAAGGGCTTCGTCACCGCGGGCAAGATCTACGGGCGGCCCGAAGAGGCCTACCTGCTGGCCGCCATCGTCTATTTCGCCGTCTGCTTCGGCTTGTCCTACATGGTCAAGCGCCTGCAGCTGAAGATCGCCATCATCCGTTAAGAGAGTGTTCCCATGATCGACATCAACAACGTGTCGAAGTGGTATGGGCCGGTCCAGGTGCTGACCGACTGCTCCGTCAAGATCAACAAGGGCGACGTGGTGGTGGTCTGCGGGCCGTCCGGTTCGGGCAAGTCGACGCTGATCAAGACCGTCAACGCGCTCGAGCCGGTGCAAAAGGGCGAGATCACGGTGGACGGCATTTCCGTCACCGACGCCAAGACCGACCTGCCCAAGTTGCG
>JAQGMS010000209.1 GCA_028292245.1 Ramlibacter sp. | reverse complement strand
AAGCGCTTACCCTGCCCCTTCATAGGGGGAGTCTCTAGGTCAGGTCACCCATGTCTGATTTAAGTCTTCAACTGCAGCAGGCCGCAAGCCAACTACCAGTTTCAAGTTACTTCGACGAAGCGCTCTTCAAGCGCGAGATGGAAATCATCTTCCAGCAAGGGCCCCGCTATGTGGGGCACCAGCTTTCGGTTCCGAACAACGGCGACTACTACACGCTGCCCCAGGAGGGCGGCGGCCGCGCCTTGCTGCGCACGCCGCGCGGCGTGGAGCTGATCTCCAACGTCTGCCGCCATCGCCAGGCCGTGATCCTCAAGGGCCGCGGCTCGATCGAGGCCGGGCCGGCCTCGGGGGGCCACATCGTTTGCCCCTTGCACCGCTGGACCTACAGCGGCGGCAGCGGCGCGCCGGCCGGCACGCTGCTGGGCGCCCCGCACTTCGCGGAGGACCCGTGCCTGGACCTGAAGAACTACCCGCTGCAGGAATGGAACGGGCTGCTGTTCGAGAAGAACGGCAGGAACATCGAAGCCGACCTGGCCGGCATGGGCCCGCGCGCCGACCTCGACTTCACCGGCATGGTGCTCGACCGCGTGGAAATGCACGAGTGCAACTACAACTGGAAGACCTTCATCGAGGTCTACCTGGAGGACTACCACGTCGGCCCGTTCCACCCCGGCCTGGGCAGCATGGTCAGCTGCGAAGACCTGCGCTGGGAGTTCAAGCAGGACTATTCGGTGCAGACGGTGGGCGTGGCCAACCGCCTGGGCAAGGCCGGCAGCCCGGTCTACGAGCGCTGGCAAAACGCGCTGCTGCAATACCGAAACGGCAAGCAGCCCAAGTACGGCGCGATCTGGCTGACCTACTACCCGCACATCATGGTCGAGTGGTACCCGCACGTGCTCACGGTGTCGACGCTGCACCCGATGGGCCCGCAGAAGACCATGAACATGGTGGAGTTCTACTACCCCGAGGAAATCGCGGCGTTCGAGCGCGAATTCGTCGAGGCCCAGCAGGCAGCCTATATGGAAACCTGCGTCGAGGACGACGAGATCGCCGAGCGCATGGACGCCGGGCGCAAGGCGCTGATGCTGCGCGGCGACAACGAGGCCGGCCCCTACCAGAGCCCGATGGAAGACGGCATGCAGCACTTCCACGAGTGGTACGGCAACCGCGTGCCTTCACTTCGGGCCTGATGCCGGCGTTCCCAGCCGGGCGGCACAGCGGCACGGTGGTGCCGCTGGACCGCGCCAACGTCGACACCGACGCGATCTTTCCCAAGCAGTACGGCCGCGGCACCGCAAGCGAGGGGTTCGGTCCCGTGCTGTTCGACCTCTGGCGCTATCTCGATCCGGGCGACCTGACCAGCGACCACGCCCGGCGCAGGACCAATCCCGGCTTCATCCTCAACCGCCCCGACCTGCGCGGCGCCACGGTGCTGTTGGCGCGCGAGAACTTCGGCTGCGGTTCCAGCCGCGAGCACGCGGTGTGGGCGCTGCGCGACTATGGTTTCAAGGCCATCGTCGCGCCCAGCTTCGGCGACATCTTCCGGCAGAACTGCCCGTTGAACGGCGTGGCGGCGATCGCGCTGCCCGCGCGCGACGTGGAGACGCTGTTCGCGATGAGCGCACACGGCGCGCTACGCGCCGCGATCGACGTCCTGGCCGGGAACCTCGAGTGCGCCGGCGCGCAATTCGGCTTCGCCCTGTCGCCGCGCGAACGCGTGCTGCTGACGCAAGACATCGACTGGATCGGCGCCACGCTCGAACACCGCGAGCGCATCGCCGCTTTCGAGGCCGCGCGCCTGGCGAGGCAGCCCTGGCTGGCCCGGATCCTGGAGGCCTGATGCACGCGCTGTGGATGATCCTGGCATCGCTTTTCTTCGCCTCCATGGCGGTGTGCGTGAAGATTGCGTCGGCCTGGTTCACGAGCTCGGAGCTGGTGTTCTACCGCGGCTTGCTGGGCATGTTCTTCATGTGGCTGCTGGCGCGCAGCCGCGGCGTTTCCCTGGCCACCCAATATCCGGCGATGCACGCGTGGCGCAGCCTGGTCGGCGTCATCTCGCTGGGCGCCTGGTTCTATGCGATCGCCAACTTGCCGCTGGCCACGGCCATGACGCTGAACTACATGAGCAGCGTCTGGGTTGCCGCATTCCTGGTGGGCGGCGCGCTGCTGGCGTGGAACGTCGCCGATGGCGCGCCGACGCGCCAGGGCGCGCTCGTGGTCACGGTGCTGGCCGGTTTTGCCGGCGTGGTCATGATGCTGCGCCCGACGATCGAGCAGAACCAGGCGTTCGCCGGCATGGTCGGCCTGATGTCGGGCATCACTGCCGCATTTGCCTATATGCAGGTGATGGCGCTGGGCAAGCTGGGCGAGCCGGAATCACGCACCGTCTTCTATTTCGCGGTCGGCTCCGCCGTTGCCGGTGCCGCGGGCATGCTGGTGGAAGGCGTGTCGGCCTGGGACTGGCAGCACGCGCTGTGGCTGGTGCCGATGAGCCTGCTGGCTTCGCTGGGGCAGCTGTGCATGACCCGCGCCTACAGCCACGGCGCGACGCTGGTAGTGGCCAGCCTGCAGTACTTCGGGATCGTGTTCGGCGCCATCTTCAGCGTCACGCTGTTCGGCGACCGGATCGCGCTGCCGGGCTGGATCGGCATGGCCCTGATCGTCGCCGGCGGCGTCGCGGCGACAGTCTTGCGGGCCCGCGCCGCCCCGAACGCGCCGGGCGAGGAACACTAGAAAAGGCACATAATTTCCAGCATGTACACGACCCTGGTCACCGTCGAACAACTCCAAGCCCTGCAAGCGGGCGGCGCGCCCCTGATGGTCTTCGATTGCAGCTTCGACCTGATGAACCCGGCTGCGGGCGAGGAGCAGTACCGCAAGGCGCACATCCCGGGCGCGGTCTACGCCAGCGTCGATGAGGCGCTGTCCGACCATGGCGCGATCGATGCCGGCGGCAAGCGCCATCCGCATCCCGACGCGGCGTCGGGTGGGCGCCATCCGCTGCCCAGCCGCGAGAGATTCGCGATGTGGCTGTCCAGCGTGGGTTTTGCCAACGGGATGCAGGCCGTGGTGTACGACCGCAATGGCGCCACCTACTGCGGCCGGCTCTGGTGGATGCTCAAGTGGGCGGGCCACGACGCCGCGGCCGTGCTCGATGGCGGCCTGCAGGCTTGGCAAGCCGCCGGCGGCGAGGTGACGGACCGCGCCGAGCCCTCGCACTTCCAGTCCAACTTCGAGCTGGGTCCGCCCTTGCGTTCGCTGGCCACCACCAAGGCCGTCGAGAAGGCGCTCGGCAAGCCGGCCCAGACCCTGATCGACGCTCGCGCCACGCCACGCTACAAGGGCGAAGTGGAGCCGCTCGACCCCGTCGCCGGCCACATCCCCGGCGCGCTGAACCGCCCCTTCGGCCAGAACATGGCGGCCGACGGCAGGTTCAAGCCTGCGGCACAACTCAAAGCCGAGTTCGAGCAGTTGTTGGCCGGCCGCGACCCCAAGACAGTCGTGCACCATTGCGGCAGCGGCGTGAGTGCCGTGCCCAACGTCGTCGCGATGGAAATCGCCGGCCTGGGCCCCACCGCCCTCTACGCGGGCAGCTGGAGCGAGTGGTGCGGCGACCCGAAGCGGCCTGTGGAGAAGGGTTGACTCATTCCTTGATGTTCGCCGCCTTGACGATGCGCTCGTAGCGGTCTTGTTCGCGCTGGACGAAACTGGCGAACTCGGCGGGGCTGCCGCTGCCGCCGATCGCGCCCTGCTCCTGCATCTTGGCGCGTATCTCGTCGGACCTCAGCACCTCGTTCAGCTCGCGGTTCAACCGCTCGACGATCGCGGGCGGCGTTTGCGCCGGGGCGAACAGGCCGATCCAGGCCGCGGCGTCGAAGCCCTTGAAGCCGGGCGTTTCGGCCACCGCCGGCACGTCCGGCAGGATCGCGAGGCGCTTGTCGCTCGTGACGGCGATGCCTTTCATCTTCCGGGCAAGGATGTTGGGTGTCGCCGTGCTGGTCACGAGCAGCGCCAGGTCGACCTGGTTGCCCACGACGTCGGTGACGATCTGCGCGCCGCCGCGGTACGGCACGTGCGTGATGAAGACCTTGCCCTGGTCCTTGATCATCTCCATCGCCAGCTGCAGCACGGTGCCGATGCCGGAGGTGGCGTAGCTGAGCTTGCCCGGGCTTTCTTTCGCCAGCTTCAGCACTTCGGCCAGCGTGTTGGCCGGCAAGCCCGGCCGCGCCACCAGCACCATTGGCGCGGTGTTGACCAGGCCCACCGGGGCCAGGTCCTTGAGCGCGTCGTACTTCACCGCCGCTGGATTGATCAGCCGCGCGATCGCCACCGGGCTGTCCGGGGCCATCACCAGCGTATAGCCGTCGGGCGCGGCGTGCGCGGCCTTGGCGACGCCGATGGTGCCGCCCGCGCCGGCGACGTTGTCGATCACCACCGATTGCTTGAGCCGTTCGCCCAGCTTCTGTCCCACCATCCGCGCCACCACGTCGACGCTGCCCCCTGCGCTGAACGGCACGATGAGGGTGATCGGTTTCGCGGCAGGCCACGCCGGCTGCGCCTGCGCGCTGGCACCGAAGGCAGCGGCAGCAAGAATGAAGGCCATGCGTTTGAACATCTTCAGTTTCCTTTCCGGGTTTGCAGCCGCCCGCGCAGGCTGTCGAACTGCGCGGTCCAATCCGCGCGCCAGGCATGGCGCTGGTCTTCGTCGATCCACGCCGCGTCGACCCCATTGAGCATGAAGCCACGCAGATCGTCCAGCCCGAAGCCGAAGTCACGCATCATCATGTGCCAGGCGCCCGTCGGGTTCACGTGGTGCAGCGTGGGGTCGTCGGTATTGGGATGCAGGCGCAAGCCCAGCGCCGCCATCCGGCGGATCGGGTGGTCCAGCGCCCAACGTTCCGGCGGCAGGGTGCGCAGGTAGTAGGAGTTGGTCGGTACCACAGTGAACACGATGCCCCTCTCGGCGCATCGGGCCGCGAACGCTGCGTCGTCGACGGTGGTGTAGCCGTGGTCGATGCGATCCACGTCGAGCAGGTCCAGTGCCGCCTGCACGTTGGTCCAGGGCATGCCGAATTCGCCGGCGTGCGCGGTCGTCTTCAGGCCGGCCATGCGGGCCTTGGCATAAGCGTGCACGAACAGCTCGGGGGGCCGGCCCACCTCGCGGTAGTCGATGCCGATGCCCGGCACGTCGGGATGGCGGTTGGCGATCACCCACTGCACCATCTCCAGCGCCTCGGCCTGCGACGCTTCACGGTCGATGGCCGGCACCAGTTTGCCCTGGATGCCCAAGTCCTTCCGGGCATCCGCGATGGCCCGGGTGATGGCGGCCTGCACCAGCGAATAGGACATGCCCGACTCGCGCACCGTGCCTGTCGGGTTCCAGAAGAACTCGGCGTGCAGCACGTTGTGCGCCGCCGCGTCCTGCAGGTACTCGTAGGTGATGCGGTGAAAATCCTCGGGACGGCGCAGCAGCCAGGCGTCCAGCGCCCGCAACACCCGCAGTACTCCCACCGGCTTTTCGCCGCGCGTATAGAAAGCTTCGATCTCTTCGGTGGCCAGCGGTGCGCGCTCACGCGCGGCGAGTTCCGCGAATGTTTCGCGCCGCACCGCTCCCAGCAGGTGGCAATGCAGTTCGGCTTTGGGCATCGCCCGCAGAAATTCCGCGAGCGTCAAGGAGGCGTCGGTCACGTACAGAGCCTAGCGGCCCGGTGACCGGCTTGCAACCGGAAGCCTAGCGGCTGCCGGCGCTGCCGCGCGTAGTGCGATTGGGGCTGCCTTCCGTGGCGGCGCCCGCGCCGGATGCCTGGGTTGCTGTGCCATTGCTCGGGAATGTACCGGTCATCCCCAGCCCCGAGCCGCCCAGGCCGCCGGTCAAGCCGGTGCCGGATTGGCCGGCGGGCGCAACCGCGCTGCTCTCGCCCGTGCGCTGACAACCTGCCGCCACCGCCATGGCTGCCGCCAGCATCAAGGCAGTGGTGGCTGCCTTCATGTCAGCGGGTGGTCGTCGTGGCGCCAGGAGCGGAGGGGTTCACGCCGGACATGGTGCTGCCCGCGGTGCCTGACGTATCGCTGGAGCCGCTGCCCGAAGTGCCGCTGGTCGAGCTCGAGCCGGGGCCGCCCATCGAGCTGGTGCCGCCTGACGTGGCGCCACCGGTGCTGCCGCTCGTCGAGCCGCTGCTCGCCGTACCACTGCTGGAGATGCCGCTGCCGGAGGTGCCGCCGCCCATCGCGCTGGTGCTGGCCGGCGTGCCGGTGCTGCTCGGCGACGTGGTGCTGGAAGAACTGGACGACGTGGTGGGCGTTGCGGGGTCGTGCTTGGTGCAAGCACCCAGCGAGACGGCGGCCACCAGCGCCAGCGCGGCATATGAAGTCAGGGTTGCTTTCATGGTGTTCACTCCTTGAGGGTTTGTTGAATTCGAGAAGGGCGGCCCACGCCGCCCTCAAGGCAGAATTCTGGGGAGCCGACAACCGCGGTTTGTCGGCTCTCGCCGTCGATGTTTGTAGGACAGACGCAGGGTCCCGGTCGGGCTGCGCTCAGCCGCCTGCCCGTCGTTTGCCGCCTGTCTGCGCGCCGGTCTTGGCGGTCTGCTTCATCGCGGACTCAGCCGCTGGCCCGCTGCCGCTGTTGCCGCTTTCGGGTGTGCCCGCGTCCTCCGCCTGCATGTCGGCGCTCGGGGTTTTCTGCGGGTCCGGGGCCTTGTCGTCGGCGCCGCTGTCGCGGCTGCCACGGCCTTGCGGGCCAGATTTGCTTTCGGCATTCATCAAGTGCTCCTTCGCTTTGGGGATGACCCACTCTAGGCAGGTGCGCGAAATGAACTGTCAGCCGCAAGCAACCCGCGCTGTAGGACCGCGGGCAGCTTGACTGCGCCGCGGCGTGTGCTACACCTCTTCTCTTTGCGATGGCGCGAAGGACTCCCGATGAGCTACCACCCCGGCAAATTCACCTGGTTCGAACACTTGTCCAGCGATCCGGCCAAGGCGCGCCACTTCTACGAGGCGCTGTTCGGCTGGAAGGTCGAAACCATGCAGGGCGACGGCCGCAGCTACGACATGATCCAGAACAGCGGCGAGGGCATCGGCGGCCTGCTCGCGGCGCCGGCCGGCGTGCCGAACCACTGGGCCAGCTACCTGTCGGTGAGCGACGTGGATGCAAGCTACAAGGCCGCCGTCGCAGCCGGCGCAAAGTCATACATGCAGCCGCGCGACTTTCCATCGGTGGGCCGCGGCGCGACGATCGCCGACCCGACGGGCGCCGTGATCTCGCTATGGAAAAGCACGCAAGGCGATCGCGAAGACCGCGAGCAGGTGCCCGCCGGCGACTGGGTCTGGAACGAGCTGTACACGCCGGACGTGCAGAAGTCGCTGGCATTCTACGAAAGCGTCTTCGGCTTCACCCATGACGAGATGAACATGGGCCCCCAGGGCATGTACTACGTCATCAAGAGCGCCGACGGCAAGGCACGCGGCGGTGTGCTGAAAGCGCCGCATGCCGACATGCCGTCGATGTGGATGCCCTATCTGCGGGTGGAACAGGCAGACGCGACGGCCGCGCGCATCGCACCGCTGGGCGGCAAGCTGATGATGCCGCCGCAGGACGTTCCGACCGTGGGACGAATCTGCGCGCTGTTCGACCCGCTGGGCGCGCCGATCGCGTTCATCCAGCCGGCGGTGATGCCGTAGCTATTTGCGCCGCCGCTGCACCGCCCGCTCATAGGCCGCCATCATCGGCGTGACCGAGATGCCGTGCATGACGATGGACGTGACGACCACGGACAGCGTCAGCGCGATCAGCGGGTCGGCCGATTTCGCGGGGACGCCGTGGTTGAGGGCGTACATGAGGTAGTAGAGCGATCCCACGCCGCGGATGCCGAACCAGCCGATCAGCCAGCGCTGGCCGGTTGAGCTGGGAGAATGCAGCAAGCCCAGCGCCACTGCCACCGGGCGTATCACCAGCAGCAATAGCGGGACCAGCCACCAGGCCCCGCTGTGCCACTTGACGGACCACAGCATCGCCCCGATGGTGATGACCACGGCAACCTCGCCGATGCGCTCGATCTGCTCGTTGAAGCCCAGCACCGCCTGCGCCATGAAGGCGGGCGCATGCTGCGGATCCACCGCCACCGCTTCCGCAACGCTCTTGTCGGGATTGGCGCGCGCGACCGCCGCCGTCTTGCGGCTCGATGCGTGCGGCGTCTGCGACTGTTCGAGATGGCGCAGCGCCATGCCCGCCGCGAACACCGCCAGGAAGGCATTGGCTTGCAGCACCGTCGCCATGCCATAGGACAGCGCGACCAGCCCCATCGCCAGGAAATCGTCCAGGCCGACGGCCTCCTTGTGTTCGCGCCTCAGGTACAGCACCAGCCGCCCGATGAGCAGGCCCAGCAGGCCGCCGACCGCCGGGCCCGCCGACGCGGCCCACAA
The DNA here is from genome assembly GCA_028292245.1 of Ramlibacter sp. Taxonomy (GTDB): domain Bacteria; phylum Pseudomonadota; class Gammaproteobacteria; order Burkholderiales; family Burkholderiaceae_C; genus Ramlibacter. Next base: position 1,679 of record JAQGMS010000209.1, on the reverse strand, counting down.
GGTGTCGACCAGCAGCCAGCGCCAGCCGAAATCGCCGATCTCGTGCAGGCCCATCAGGCCCAGCCCGAGCAGGACAAAGGGAAACGCAGTGCCGTCGTTCAGCCCCCCCTCCCCGGTCAGCGCGAAGCGCAATTTGTCGCGATCGCCGGGATGCTGCACCTGCACGTCCGAAGCCAGCACGGGATCGGTCGGCGCCAGGATCGCCCCCAGCAACACGCACAGGCCGAAAGGCCAACCGAGGAAGGCATAGGCCACCCCGGCGACGGCGAACACGGTGATGACCATCGAGGTGATCGCCAAGCGCAGCGGCAACAGCCAGCGCCGGTCCTTCAGCCCTGAGCTGAGCTTGAGGCCCGCGGTGAACAGCGAAACCAGGACCACGACCTCCGTCAGGCGTTCCAGCAGCACCGTGTGGTGGCGTGGATCCGGCGACATCAGGTACAGGCCGAACGGGCTCACGGCCAGCCCGGCGGCCAGGTAGAGCATGGAGGTCGACAGCGGCAACCGGCCCAGCACCGTGCCGCTGAGCGCCATGACGATCAGCAGCACCCCGACGACAATGGCCCAGGTAGCGAAATCCATCCCCCATTGTTGGGGTGGGCGGGTGTTCTCGCTGTGAGGAATTGCCGCGACTTGAAGGGCCGCGGTCCGGCCGCTAGAGGCAGGCCAGCGCGCCGGCCAGCGCCTTGCGGTAGCTGGGGAACGTATGCACGTCGCCGTGACCGGCTCCCTCCACTCGCAGCAGTTGCGCCTGCGGCACCGCCGTGCAAAGCGCCTCGCTGTGGTGGATGCCGATCAGCTCGTCCCTGTCGCCATGCACCAGCATGAGCGGGCCAGTGACCCGCGCGGCGTGTTCGGCGGTGTGCAGCGGATAGCGCAGCACCTGGCTGGGGACCCAGGGATAGAGTTCGTCGGCCAGCGCGCGCATGCTGCTGTAGGGCGAGACCAGCATCGTCAGGTCCGGGGTCCGGCCAGCGGCCGTGAGTTCGGCGCTCAGGCCGGCAGCCAGGGCCGTGCCCAGCGACTGGCCGGCGATCACGATGCGCTTGCCCTCGTACTGGTCGGCGAAGTATTCCCATGTGTAGCGCACGTCGCCGCGCAACTGTTCTTCGCTCTCGATGCAGCCCGTGCTCTTGCCGTAGCCGCGGTAGTCGAACATGACGACGTCGAAATTGACTTGCCGGAACGCATCGATGTCGGCCAGGCAGTCCATCAGGTTGCCCGAGTTGCCGTGCAGGAAGAACACCACGCCACGCGGCTTGGGCAGCCGCAGCTGCGCCACCGACAGCCGCGCCCCGGGCACTTCGATCCACTGCTCGTGGACATCCGGGTCGTCCACCAGCGGTTCATCGTGCGGCAATGGCGTCGGTTCGAACAGCAGGCGTTCCTGCCGGAACCAGAGGTAGCCGATGGCGGCCGTGTACACCGCGCCGACAGCCGCGAGGAGCCCCAGGGAGAACAGTGCGTAAACCATGTTGCCCTCCCTTTTCATGACTACTGCTTTTTGGAATCCGGGTCACTCGGCCCGTTGCGGTCCGACATGATCTCGGCCGGACGGCCCAGCTTGCCGCTGTCGCCGCCCTGGGCCTGCCAGGTGCCGCCGGCCGGCGTGGTCCGGCCGCGCGGGCGGGTCAGGTCTTCGTCGTCGAAGTTGACGGCGCCGCCGCCCATCGGCTTGT
>JAQGMS010000491.1 GCA_028292245.1 Ramlibacter sp. | reverse complement strand
GGCAAGACCACATTGCTGAAAGCCGTTGCCGGTTGGGTTCGTCCGAGCGATGGCAGCGTGAGTCTCGATGGGCAGCGTCTCGATGGGCTGCCACCCGATCGTATCTGCCGTCACGGTATCGGATTCGTTCCAGAAGACCGCCGCATCTTCCCAGACCTCAGCGTTGAAGAGAACTTGAATCTTGGTCTGATGCAGCGCGCGGGCCGTTCGCGCGCAGAGCAAACCGCTGAAATCGATCGCATCTATACGCGTATGCCCCGCCTTGCCGAACGCCGCCGCCAGGCCGGAACGACGTTGTCCGGCGGCGAGCAGCAGATGCTTGCAATGGCGCGCGTCATGATTGGCCATCCCAGGCTAGCCCTCATTGATGAGCCCAGTGAGGGGCTGGCGCCGATGATTGTTGCGGATATCTTCGCGATCATCGCCGAGATGAAGCAGGCGGGCGCCATGGTTTTGCTTGTCGAACAGAACGTGCATGGAGCGCTCGCCGTCGCCGATCGATTCTACGCCATTGAGCGCGGGGCCGTCATTTTCGCTGGTGAAACTGCGAGCGAATCCGATAAGGCGCGGCTGATGGACGCCATCGCAGTCTGAAGCAATCGAAAATAATTTCCCTGTTACCGTGCTTAGGTAATTTGGCAAAATCCGCTGCGGCATAGTGCTTTCTTGACCGAAGACTGGCTCTGAAAGCCATAAATCGCGTCCCTATAAAATCCCCTGTTGGAATTTGCCCGTAGACGGGTGCGATCAGCACCGCGTCGCCAGCGTGGCAGTCCGGCGGTCCCTGGTGGGTCGCTATTACACCCTGCTGAACTTGGAAATTTTCCCTGATAGTTTTGTAAGCCGGTGGCGCCACGGCAATTCCTTCTGAATTAAGCCGATCTGGTAGCCTGCTTCGTCCCAGTGGAGGCTATGCATGTCCTGCTGAGATTCGATGCACCCGTCCAGACCGGCCTACTCGAATCGTTCTTCGAGCTGGACCAGGCGGTCCTCGACGCGCTGCCGGTCGGGATTTATGCGTGCGACCCAGCCGGCAAACGCCGCCGCGGTTAACGATGAGTGGCCGCGGTCGCCTGGGCTTGCTCGGCCTCTGCGAGACATTTCGTCAGCCACTCCAACCGGTCCCTCGGCAGCACCTTGGCTTCGACGACCTTTTTGGCGCAGTCGCGTTGCCGGATTTGCTCGGCCCGGCGCTTCTCCGCAGCCTCACGAAATTCGGGAGCCACGGTGTTCGGGTCGACCAGCTTCTGGGCGAAGGCGGGTGCGGTGAGAATGAAAAACGCAGTCAGAGTGACATACCAGAATGATTTCAAGACCAATCCCCTTAAGCTTGCAGTTAGAAAAATCCGGCGCTCAAATCGAAGCCACGTAACATCAGGAACAGAGAGACGGCGAGCCCGATACCGCTGAATATTGCTACATTTTGCAGGGCTTCGACATCAATCCGGGCCTCGTGCGTTCGGGAAATAACTTTTGCGATAACAGCCATTTGCGATCCCCAAAGCTCGACCTCAATAGGAGGCCGGCAGCGCACTGGTAACCCAGTCCGGCGCGGCCGTTTATGAACTAGCTCACAATCCTTGCAGCTATCCCTTATGCAGCTTTCAGGCCAGGCGACAACCATCCATCGGTATGGCCTGTGACCCCTGGGTATGGCTTGCGAATTTGCCGCTTTTGCCCAAATTCCCAGGTATCGAAGTACTGGGATCCTCGGGCGAAGGAGACTGCAATGCCACGGCTCTTTATCTTAATGGCAATCGTCGCCTCGCTGGGCGTGCTGGATGCGAGGTCGCAGGCCAGAGCGGAGACCGATTATCCGTACTGCCTGGTCACTGCCGGATATGCCGAAGGACGCTGCTATTATTCGACCCTTGAGCAGTGCAAGGCTGCGGAGGCCGGCGGCTACTGCGACAAGAACCCGTTCTATGCCGCCAGCTCAACGCCAGCCGCCCGCGCCGTTCGCAAGGGCCGTCGCTGACACGGACAGGGTTCACAACCCCTGATTACTTTGGCGCTGATGGTGCGACGGCCGCCGTTTGATTGCTGCGCTTGATCGCATCGGCAACGAAGCCCGAAGCCTTCATCTCCTCGACGAACGCGTGCAGATAGGTGGCGCCTGCCAGCCGGCCCTTTGGCATGCTCATCGCCTGCTGGATTTCCATGAAATGGCCATCCATCACCCGTGCTTCCGGATGGTCCTTGGCGTAGTCGACCAACGGCTGCTTCACGCCGGCGACGGCCGGGAGCGGTCCAACTCGCCTTTGGTTATCGCGACGGGGCGTCCCGGCGGACGCCACCAGCCGATTCCTCTCGCTTGACCTCGGGAAAAAGCCACATCGCAAAGATCATGAAAAATCCAAGGAAGGCCACGACGTATTGCAGACGGTCGTGCCCGAGCGCGTGTTGATACCAGGCGGCAAGGGCAGTCACCAGCACCACCAGCAGCGAAAGTCCGAGCTTGATCTTGACGGGCATCGCTCAATTCTCCCTGAGGTTCAAGAGATGTTGGCCCAGAACGGCCCCGCAACCTTTGCCAGCGCCGCGAGCGCCAGGATCTGAACGCCGACCAGGACCAGAAGTCCCTTACTGCCATCGCGAAACGCCGACGGCCAGGCCTCGAACAGGCCGGGGGCGAACAGCACGACCAGGCCGGTCACGACAATCAAGCTGCTCCAGCGAAGTTCGGCGTAGCCGTAGAGCCCGGTGCCGGCCCAAAGCACCGCCAGCAGAATCGCGTTGCCGAGCAGCAGCAGCGTCGCCGCGCCCGATTACATCGGCTCCGGGCGGGCGCGCAGCGGAAACATGCCGGCCACCACGAGGACGCCGACGGTGCCGATGGTCGCAAAGCCGGCGAACCAGAGCAAGCAAACCCAGTTCGGCTCGATCGCCTCCATCGCGTCCTTACTCGGCAGGCGCGATGAACCCGGCGGATGGTCGTGTCATCTCGGGTCTTGGCGTGCGCGACGTCTTGCGCATGTCGGTTTTTACGAAACGGTTGTCGTAACCGTTGAAGATGTGACCAAGCAGCCCGCGATCGAGGTCGGAGGTGCCGAGCAGCCAGTCCATCACCGGGAACGTCAGGTTCATGTTC
>JAQGMS010000171.1 GCA_028292245.1 Ramlibacter sp. | reverse complement strand
ACCGAGGTCGAGGTGCAGGTCTACAGCGCCAACCACGGATTCAACTGCGACCAGCGCGGCTCGTGGGATGCGCCGTCGGCGCAACTGGCGCGCGAGCGCTCGCTGGCGTTCTTCACCAGGCACCTGGCCCCGTGATGGGGATCCGGCGCGTCGTGGCGGCCCTGGCGCTGGCCGCGACGGCGCCGCTGGCGCTGGCTGCGGGCTATGCGGGCCCGCTGTTCGATGCCCACCTGCACTACAACGAGGAGGCCTGGAACGGCACCAGCGGCCCCCACCCTCCGGCCGACGTGCTGGCGCGCATGCAGCGCAACGGCGTCAAGGCCATCGTCTCGAACTCCCGGCCGAACGACGGCACGCATCTCCTGGCGTCCCTGCCGCAGACACGCGCGGCCGGCGTGACGGTGGTGCCGTTCGTGCGCCTGTACCGCAACCGCGCCGACTACGACAACTGGTTCCGCGACGACTCGATCTACGAGATGGTGCGCGCGGAGCTGGCGCGCGGCACCGACAGCGGCCCGTTTCGCGGGCTCGGCGAATTCCACCTGTACGACAGCACGAATGCCAACGGCGCGGTGGCGAAGAAACTGATGGCGCTGGCCGAAGAGAAGAACCTTGCCGTGCTGGCCCACGTGGACGACGCGGCAATCGACCTGCTGATGGCCAATACCCCGTCCAAGGGCCAGAAAGTCCGGCTGATCTGGGCCCACACGGGCATCGGTGGCGCCCCGGTTTCGCGGGTGGACCAATTGTTCGCGAAGTACCCCTTGCTGATGGGCGAGCTTTCGTACCGGCCCGGCCTGACCTGCGAGGGCGGCAAGCTTTACCCTGAATGGCGCGACCTGCTGCTGAAATATCCGGCCCGCTTCATGATCGGCTCGGACACCTGGGTCAACCAGCGCTGGCAGTACTACGACGAGCTGATGAAGGGCTATCGCGTTTGGCTGGGCGAGCTCCCGCCCGAAGCCGCGCGCAAGATCGCATGGGACAACGGCGCCGCGCTGTTCGGCGTGAAGTGAGATCGCCTAGGGCGGGTCGGCTCGCGACTTCGCTTGCGTTTCGGTCCGATAGGCTTCCTCGATCTGCTCGACCAGGGCCTCGGGCCGCGTTGCCTCTTCCAGCGCCCGCACCTGCGGATCGTCGTTGACGTGCGCGCCGACCTTCTTGGCGATGCGCTCCAGCATCTGCAGCGCCTTGGTGTTCTCCTGCTCGGCCAGCAGGTTGATCTGCAGGTCCAGCTGGTTGCGCCGCTCGCTGATCCGCATGTCGTAGTTCTGGCTGATCAGGATGAAGGTCGAAAGAAAGATCGCCTCGAGCGACACGACCAGCGTGAGGAAAGTGAAGGGGTAGGGATCGAATGGCTTGAATCCGGGCAGCGCGTTGTAGCCGATCCAGGCAGTGAACAGCGCCACGTGGATCCAGACAAAGGTCATGCTGCCGCAAAAGCGCGCGATGGCCGACGCGACGCGGTCGGCGCCGGTGCGCCGGGCCATCGCGGCGTCCTCGAGCTGGCGCATCGCCTGCACGTTTTGCCGGGTGACGTCCTCGCCGGTCTCGGACTTGCGGTAGCCGGCCTGGGCCTCGGTCGACTTGTTGGCCGGATGGTGGTGGTTGCTCATTCGAGTTCCTTGTCCAGGGCCCGTTTCAGGCCCAGCGCATTATCTGCCGCGGCACCCGCCGCCGTGTTGTCGAACACGCACCACACGGCGGTGCCTTCGCGCAAGGCAACCGCCATCCGGCGCGCCAGCGTGGCTATCAATGCGGGTTCATAGGCCGAGTAGTACATGCGCGGCGAGCCGTGCAGCCGCAGGTAGGTGAGCCCTTGCCAGCCACCGGGCGTTGCGCCGGCCGCCTGGCGGACCGGATCGGCCAGCACCCGCGCCACACGATGCCCGGCCAGCATCGCATCCGCTTGCGGCCCAAACCAGGACGCGTGCCGCGGCTCGGCAGCCACGGGGCCGTCCCAGCGCCGGCGCAGTGCTGTCAGGAACGCGCCGGCAGTGGCCGCATCGAACGCCAGGCTGGGAGGCAGTTGCACCAGCAGGCAACCCAGGCGCGTCCCGAGCGCGCCGGCCTGTTCGATGAATTCGCCGAGCAGGGGCTCGCAGGCCAGCAGCTTGCGCTCGTGCGTGATGGCCTTGGGCAGCTTGACGCTGAACCGGAAATGCTCCGGCGTGCTTTCGGCCCAGCGCCGATACGTTGCCGCGCTGTGCGCGCGATGGAACGAAGAGTTGATTTCACACGCATTCAATTGCGTTGCGTAGCGCTGCAGGTGCGAGCCGCCGGCACCGAAGGCGCGTTGCACCGCACGCGGAAGGCTCCAGCCCGCGCAGCCGACGTAGCAGGGTGCAGCCGCCACTAGCGGCCGCTGCGCGCCAGGTAGCGCTTGCGCCAGAACACCAGCACGATCGCCAACGCGACCGCCGCCATCACCGCCAGCATGATCCACATCGCCTCCGCCGAATGGATCAGCGGGAGGTATTCGAAATTCATGCCGAAAAAGCCGGTGATGAAGTTCAGCGGCAGGAACACTGCCGTCAGCGCCGTGAGCACGCGCATGATCTCGTTGGTGCGATGGCCCAGAGCGGAAAAATGCAATTGCACCGCGGTTTCGGCGCCCTGCTCCATCCGGCGGACATGATGGACGACCCGCTGGATGTGTTCGATCACGTCGCGGGCCCGTGCCAGCAGGCCGTCGCGCTCGGCTTGCGGCATCCACGGCGCCGGCTGCTCGCGCTGCGTGTCCAGCCATTCCTGCATGGCGTCGTTCTGACCGTCGCACAGGTCTTCCAGGGTGTGGAGCGCTGCCCGCGCCGACATCAGCGCGCGCCAGTCGGCGCCGCGCGAGCGCGGCGCCAGCAGCGCCTGCTGCCATTCGCCCAGACCGGCGCTCAGTTCCTTGCGCAAGTCGAGGTAGCTATCGACCATCACGTTCAGCATGCGCAGCATCAGGTCGGCGGTCCCCGTCGGCAGCCGGCTGCGTGCCGCGGCGCTCAAGTTCTCGTTCTGCACCGCGTCGGCCAGGAAGCGCTTGATGAACGTGTCGGCCGCGTAGCACCCTGCCGGGTGCACGCTGACAAGCAGGCGGTCGAAGACGACGAACCCGACGGCGCGCGTGCGGATGCGGTCGAACGCCGCCAGCGGCCCCGTGACCGGCGGCTCGGGCTGCGGCACTTCGGCCTGAACCTCGGTGGCGGTGGCCAGGCGGCGGAAGATCACCAGGTCGTAGACCGAGGTGTAGTCGTAGTGGGACGGATGCGCGCGATTGGCCAGGTCCTGCACGTGCAGTTCCAGCACCGCGGAGCCACCCAGGCTTTGTGCCGCCTGTTGCAGCATCGCGATCTCGCTTTCGAGAGCCTCGCGCTCCAGGTAGATCCAGACAAAACCGGAGGCCGGCGCCGACGCCGGCACCTGATCGAGAAACCGGAGGGTGCCGCTCGCGAACTCGACGATGTGCATGCGCCGTTCCGCTCAGTGGCGAAGGAACTTGGCCGCGTCGAGCGCGAAATAGGTCAGCACGCCATCCGCGCCGGCACGTTTGAACGCGAGCAGGCTTTCCATCATCACGGCGTCGTGGTCGAGCCAGCCGTTCTGGGCGGCGGCCTTGAGCATCGCGTACTCCCCGCTGACCTGGTAGGCGAAGGTCGGCACGCGGAATTCGTCCTTGACCCGGCGCAACACGTCCAGGTAGGGCATTCCGGGCTTGACCATCACCATGTCGGCACCCTCGGCGATGTCCATCGCCACTTCACGCAGCGCCTCGTCCGAGTTGCCGGGATCCATCTGGTAGACCTTCTTGTTGCTCTTGCCGAGGTTGCCGGCGGAACCGACGGCGTCGCGGAATGGCCCGTAGAAGGCGCTCGCGTACTTGGCGCTGTAAGCCATGATGCGCGTGTGGATCAGGCCCTTGGCTTCGAGGGCCGAACGGATCGCGCCGATCCTGCCGTCCATCATGTCGGAAGGCGCCACGATGTCCACACCCGCCTCGGCCTGGGTCAGCGCCTGGCGCACCAGCACTTCGACCGTCTCGTCGTTCAGGATGTAGCCGGTTTCGTCGAGCAGGCCGTCCTGGCCGTGGCTGGTGAACGGATCGAGCGCGACGTCGGTGATGATCCCCAACCCGGGAAATCGCGACTTGAGTTCGCGCACCGCGCGGGGCACCAGCCCCTTCGAGTTCCAGGCTTCCTGGCCGTCGGCGGTTTTCAGGCCGGGATCGATCACGGGAAACAACGCCATGACGGGAATCCCTTGCTCGACGCACTGCTCGGCCACCGGCAGCAACAGGTCCAGGCTCAAACGTTCGACGGCGGGCATGGAAGCCACGGCTTCGCGGCGCTGGCGGCCGTCCAGCAGGAACACCGGGTAGATCAGGTCATGCGCCGTCAGGCTGTTTTCCCGCACCAGGTTGCGGGTGAATTCGTCGCGGCGCAGGCGCCGCGGACGGCCCTGGGGATAGGGGGCGTGAAGGCTCATGGGCGGAAATTGTGCTCCATTCGCGGCTCCGGCTGCGCGATGAGACCCCGGTTCAGGGTTGGGTCAGGTTGGTCCGCAACGCGGCACGTACTAGGTGTACTCCCGTAGATGATTTGTATGACATGTCGCTGCCCGGACAGGTAAAAGCTGTTCCGCGCCCTTGAAACTGACCGGGTGGTTTGTTAAATTACGAGTGGGCGGTTCGCCGCTCCCCGCTTTTCCTCCCTGAGCGGGTGCCTTAATGTGTGACAGCAAAAAGGCTTCCCACCCCGGCTTGTGAGCCGGGGTTTTTTTTGTCCTTACACTTTGCGCATGCTTTGGGTCAAGTCCTTGCACATCGTGTTCGTCGCCAGCTGGTTCGCGGGACTGTTCTACTTGCCGCGCATCTTCGTGAACCTGGCGATGGTGCCGGCAGACTCGGCGGCCGAGCGGGAACGCCTGCTTCTGATGGCCCGCAAGCTGTTGCGGTTCAGCACCGTGATCGCCTTGCCCGCGCTGGTTTTCGGCTTCTGGTTGTGGCTGGGCTACGGGATCGGACGCGGGGCCGGGCAAGGCTGGCTCCACGCCAAGCTCGTGGTCGTGCTGTTGACCGTGGGCTACCACGGCGCGTGCGCTCTCCTGCTTCGACAGCTGCAGGCTGGGAGCCGCCGCCGCAGTCATGTCTGGTACCGGTGGTTCAACGAAGTGCCGGTACTGCTTTTGCTCGCGGCGGTCGTGCTGGCTGTCGTCAAGCCTTTCTGACGAGCCGGGCGAAGGATGCACAAGACATCGGCCTGGCCCCTGTCGCAAGCCTATGTGGCATTGATCGTCTATGCCAGCCTCTACCCGTTTTCCGGATGGCGTGACCAGGGCATCGCGCCCTGGGAATTCCTGTGGAGTCCCCTGCCCAAGTACTGGACCGGCTTCGACGTGGCGGCGAACGTGGCCGGCTACGT
>JAQGMS010000148.1 GCA_028292245.1 Ramlibacter sp. | reverse complement strand
AGCGTGACGTTGTTGCGGCGCACCGCCACCATGCCCTGCACGATGACGCAGAACGAGTGGCCCTGCGTGCCTTCGTGCATCAGCTCCTGCCCGCGCTCGAACCGGTGCAGCGTGCCCAGCCTCAAGGTTTCCCACAGCGCGGAATCGTGGAACTCGGCGAAGAAGGGCAGGGCGCGCATCTTGGTGAAGTACTCGCCCTGGCTGTCCTGCGCGCGGCGTTGCGGCAGGCTGCGGCTGACGTCGAGCAGCGCATCGGCGAACTCGGACCATTCCGCGTAACGCTGCGCCGGGTCCTTGGACAGCGCGCGCAAGATCGCCTTGTCCACCGAGGGCGGCAGTTCGGGCCGCAGCAGCCCGGGCGGCGAGGGCTCCTCGGTGCTGATCCGGTACATGGTGGTGAAATCGGAGTCGCCGGTGAACGGGTTGCGCCCGGTCAGCAGTTCGTAGATGACGATGCCCAGCGAGAACATGTCGCTCTGGTGCGTGCAGATGCGCTCCTTCACCTGCTCCGGCGACATGTACGAGGGCGAGCCCACCAGCCCCGAAAGCTGGGTGACGTCGGTGCGCGACGACAGCGCGGTGCCGAAGTCGGTGACCTTCACTTCGCCGTTTTCCTGCAGCATCACGTTGGCCGGCTTGATGTCGCGGTGCACCAGGCCCATGCGGTGCGCATGCTCGAGCGCACTGCAGCACTTGAACGCGATGTCGAGCACCTGCGCGATCGGCAGCAATTTGCCGCCTTCGGTGAAAGATGACAGCGACTGCCCGTCCACGTATTCCAGCACCAGGTAAGGCGGCTGCGCATCCTCGTCGGCGTCCAGCAGCCGCACCACGCAAGGGTGGTCGAGCTGGCCGGCCATCGACGCCTCGTTGCGCAGGCGCCGCCGGTAGCGCGCGGCCTCCTGCTCGTCCTCCAGCAGGTGGGCATGGATTTGCTTGATGGCGACCGGCCGCGAGTTGAAGCGGTCGAATCCCAGGTACACGGTGCTGCTCGCGCCGCGGCCGATCTCGCGCTCGACGGTGTACTTGCCGATGGCGGTCGGGATGGCGGTGGTCATCAGGGCCTTTCGCCGCCGAAGCGCACCACGTTCTCCGGCGCCGGCCGCACTACCACGGTGTTGGCCATCTTGTCGTGCCAGCCTTGCTTGCGCCGGTCCAGGCCGACCCAGATCAGGCCCAGGCACAGCGGGATGATGGAGACGAAGTAGCCGACGTAGCGGATCAGGAACTGGGCCAGGGTCGGCGCCTTGCCGCTGTCGGCGTCGACGATGCGGGCGGACAGGGCCATCTTGCCGGGCGTGGACTGCAATTTCGACCACAGCCAGATGACGATCGCGGCGGGCAGCAGCCAGTTGATCAGGACGTCCGCCGGGCCGCGAATGACGCCGCCATCCGAAGCCGCGAAGCCGCCATAGACCAGGTAACCGATCGGCAGCGTGATGATGAACAGCATGACGGTGTCGATCAGCGCCGCCAGCACGCGGGCCCAGAAACCCACGTACTGCAGTGGCGGCCCGACAGGACCAGGCACTGCCGGTGGCGCTTGCACAGGCTCGAACGACATACATCTGCCCCTTCCTCTGTGGCCGGGTCCGCGCGGGCGGCTCGGCAGGGCAATGGTAACCAGTAAACGCGGGCGGGCCTAGAGCACCCGCAGGACCCGGCCCTGGCCGACCACCACGGGGCCGGCGAGCACCTGGAACGCCGTGCCGGCGCCGAAACGGGGCAGGGCCAGCGCCGGGCGCAGGAATTCGAGCTCGATGGCCTGGGCCTGGCCCGACGCCAGCCATCCGGCCAGGGGTGTGCCCAGGCGAGCGGTGAAGCCCTCGGTGCCCAGCAACAGCGTGCAGCCGGTGTGGCCGGGGGCCAGCGGTTGCGTGGCGGTGCCGGGCATCAACTCCACTTCCAGGTGCGGCGCGAAGGAGCCCTCCGTGAAGGCCAGGGTCGTGGAGCGGCGCCGGCGGTAGCGCGACACGGCGAAGGCCACGATGTTGCCCACCGCCGGCAGCCACAACACCAGCAGCAGCGTGCCGACGTCGCGCGTGATGGAAGGATTCTCGGCCCAGTGGCGCAGCGCCGCGCCCGCCAGGGCCAGGGCCAGCAGGATCGCGACGATGACCTGGCGCCGGGTGGAGGTTGCCTTCACGCGCGGACTTGCTGGTTCAGCAGGCCGAGCAGAGTTGTGAGTTCCACCGGCTTGATCAGGTGGGCATCGAAGCCGGCCTCATCGGTGCGGCGCCGATCGTCCGCACTGCCGTAGCCGGTCATGGCGATCACGAAAAAGCGTTCGCCGTTCGGCAGTGCGCGCAGCCGCTGCAGCGTCGTGAAGCCATCCATGCCCGGCATGGCCAGGTCCAGCAGCACCACATCGGGGTCGAAGCGCCCGGCGACATCCAGCCCCTGCGGCCCCGAGTAAGCCGATTCGGCCTGGTGGCCCAGCAGCCGCAGGATGGCGATGGAACTGTCCGCGGAATCGCGGTTGTCGTCGATGACCAGCACGCGCAGGCCCGCCGCCGCGCCGGAGGCCGACGGTTGGTCGATGACGCCGGGGCGGTTCTTCACCACCGGCAGGCGCAGGAAAAAACTGCTGCCCCGGCCGCGGCCGGGACTCTGGGCGTCCAGCGTGCCGCCATGCATTTCCGCCAGCGAGCGGGCCAGCGTGAGCCCGATGCCCAAGCCGCTTTCGGTGGTCGCACCCTCGTCGCCTTGCGCGAACAGGCGAAAAACCTGCTCCAGGTTGCCCGCCTCGATGCCGCGCCCGTTGTCGACGACCGAAACGGTGACGAAGCCGCCGTCGCGCAGGACGTTGACGCTGATGCGCCCGCCGTCCGGCGTGAATTTGGCTGCGTTGACCAGCAGGTTCTGCAGGATCTGCGACAGCCGCGTCGGATCGCCGTCGACATACACCGGCTCGGGCGACTGCTGGATCTTCAGCGAATGATTGCGCGCCAGGACCAGCGGGCGCACCGTCTCGGCGCTGCTCGAGACGACCTCATCCAGCCGCAGCACTTGCCGGCGCAATTTGATCTTGCCGCTGGTCAGCCGGCCGACGTCCAGCAGGTCGTCCACCAGCCGCGTGACGTGCGTGAGCTGCCGGTCGATGATGTCGCGGCTCTCGCGCACGGAGGCGCTGGCTATCGGCTCCAACTGCATCGCCGTGATCGCGTTGCGCATCGGCGCGAGCGGATTGCGCAACTCGTGGGCCAGCATCGCCAGGAACTCGTTCATCATCTGGCTGGAGCGCTCCAGCTGTTCGAGCCGCCGGCGCTGCGTCATGTCGCGGGTGATCTTGGCAAACCCGATCAGGTCGCCGTTGCGGCCATGGATGGCGGTGATCACCACGTTGGCCCAGAACAGCGTGCCGTCCTTGCGCACGCGCCAGCCTTCGTCCTCGACGCGGCCGTTGGCGCGCGCCGCGCGCAGCTCATAGGCCGGTTTGCCGGCCTTCTGGTCCTGCGGCGTGTAGAACGAACTGAAGTGCTGCCCGATGATTTCGGTGGCGGAATAGCCCTTGAGCGCCTGGGCGCCGCTGTTCCAGCTGCGCACGATGCCGTCCGCGTCCAGCATGAAGATGGCGTAGTCGCGCACGCTGTCCACCAGCAGGCGGAAGCGCTCCTCACTGGCCCGCAGTTCCTCCTCGTGCTGGCGGCGGTCGGTCAGGTCGCGCGTGATCTTCACGAAGCCCGTCAATTCACCGTCGGCGTCGTGCACGGCGGTGATGATGACGTTGGCCCAGAACTGGGTGCCGTCCTTGCGCACGCGCCAGCCTTCGTCCTCGAAACGGCCCGCCTCGCGGGCCCGGCGCAGTTCTTCCGCCGGCCAGCCGGTCGCCACCGGCTCCGGCGGATAGAAGATCGAGAAATGCTTGCCGAGAATCTCTTCGCGCGTGTAGCCCTTGAGCTTCTCCGCCCCGGTGTTCCAGGAGATCACGTGGCCCTCGGGATCGAGGACGAAGATTCCGTAATCGATCACGCCTTCGATCAGGAGCTGGTAGCGTCCTTCGAGATCGGATTCACGGCGGGCCAACTCGGTGTTCAAGATATTGTCTGCTTGGGGATCGGTGGGGTGAGCCCTTGATTATCGCGGCTCACGCACCGAGCTGGAAGCAGCGGCTTCTCATCTGCGGCGTTGTCCTACAGCCGGGCTGGAGCGCATGGCGTGCTGCCAGACGACCGGCAAAGGAACACAATGAAGATCGCAAGCGCGCGGCCGCGCCAAGGAAGTCCTATGTATCAACGAATCCTCGTGCCCGTGGATGGCAGCCCCACCGCGGCGAGTGGCATCGCCGAAGCCATCGGCCTGGCGGCCCGGCTGAACAGCAGGCTGCTGTTCCTGCACATCGTCGACGACTACGCGACGCTCTCGGAGATGACGTCGGCCGCGGGCTACGACGAAATGCTCCGGGGCCTGCGCCACTTCGGGCTGGATGTGCTGGCCAAAGCCAAGCATGCCGCCGACGAAGCGTCGGTGCACACCGAAACGCTGATGCGCGAGGTCACCGGCAAGCGGGTGCCGGACGTCATCGTCGAGCAGGCCGCGCAGCATGCCTGCGACCTCATCGTGATGGGCACCCATGGCCGCCGTGGCTTAAGCCGTATCGCGCTGGGCAGCAGCGCCGAAGGCGTGGCCCGGATCAGCCCGGTGCCGGTGTTGCTGGTGCGTCTGGAGGAAGAGCCGAAGACCTAGCGGGGCTTCTTGCGAGAGGCTTCGTAGCGCGCGCGGTTCTCTTCGTTCGGCGGGTACAGGCCGGGCAGCACGGCGCCCTGCTCGACCTGGCTCATGATCCAGTTTTCGAACTGCTCCTGCTCGGTCGCGGCGGCGACGACGTCGTCCAGCAGCGCCGCCGGAATCAGCACCGCGCCATCCTGGTCCACCAGGATCACGTCGTTCGGGAAAACCGCGACACCGCCGCAGTCGATCGGCTCCTGCCAGCCGACGAAGGTCAGGCCGGCCACCGACGGTGGCGCGGCGGTGCCTTGGCACCAGACCGGCAGGCCGGTGCCCAGCACGCCGGATATGTCGCGCACCACGCCGTCGGTGACCAGGCCGGCGACACCGCGCTTGGCCATTCGCGCGCAAAGGATGTCACCGAAGATGCCGGCGTCGGTCACGCCCATGGCGCCCACCACGGCCACGCAGCCGGCTGGCATCGCTTCGATCGCGGCGCGCGTCGAGATCGGCGAGCCCCAGGAGGCAGGCGTCGCCAAGTCCTCCCGCGCGGGCACGAAACGCAGGGTGAAGGCGCGGCCGACCACGCGCGGCTGCCCCGGCGCCAGCGGCCGGGTGCCGCGCAGCCAGACGTTGCGCAGCCCTTTCTTCAGCAGCACGGTCGTGATCGTGCCGCTGGAAACGGCGGACAGGGCGGCCAGCACGCCCGGATCGAGCGCAAGCGGTTCGACATTCATTCGAGGAACTCCTATGGATGGGTTTCCGGCATCCTAGCGCGTCGCTGCCAAGCGCGGCGGCAGGCCCACGCTCATCGTCGGAAATTGATGACAGCCGGACGGCCCAAGGCACAGCCATATGCGGGAACCGGTCCTAGCGCCACCGGCGCAAAACCACTACCATTCGGGTCCCACTTTAGGTGCAGAGTATTATCATGTTATTCACCTATGGTTTCACGCATGGAAGACAAAGCCCGACTCACGGTCCTGATCGACCCAGCCAAGAAAAAAGCCTTTGAAGAGCTGTGCTCGTCTCAGGACATGACGTCGTCGCAAATGGTTCGTCTATTGATCAGGCAGTACCTGGATAAACATGGGGTCCAGTACGAACCCCTTGTCCCCGCCAAGAGGTCGCGCGGCAGATAGGCGCGACTGTCGGGCACACCGCTTGTGCATTTTTATGAGCTCAGCAAATTGACAAACCAATGTTAATTTGATTAACATCGCGGTCGCTCATGGAGAACAAGACCGCCAGGCTCACAGTCCTCATCGATCCGGCGCGCAAGCAGGCATTCGAAAAGCTTTGCCACGCGCAGGACACGACGCCTTCGCAGGTCATGCGGCGCCTGATTCGCGATTTCCTGGTCGAGCACGGCGTCAAGTACGCGCCGACGCCGGTCAAGAAAACCCGCAAGTAGCTACCACTTGGGCGAGATGCGCTCGCCCGGCAGCACGTCGTAGGGCGGGGCATAGCCCTCGATCGATTGCACCCGCGCAAGCCAGGCCGCGAGGTTCGGGAATTGAGCGGGCAGGTCGTAGCCGCTTTCCTCTTTCGGGTAGCACAGGTAGGCGCACATCGAGATGTCGGCGATGGTCGGCGCATCACCCACCATGAAAGGGCGGGCGGCCAAGTGCTTTTCGGCAATGCCGAAGGCGCCGTCGATGCGGCCCTTGAGCCAGGCCATGATGGTCGGGTCGGGAGCGGTCGCGCCGAAGGCCTTCATGAAGCGGTAACTCGCGAAATAGCTGGTGAACTTGTGGTTGTCGAACAGCAGCCAGCGCAGCACCTCCTGCTGCTCGTCCTCGTTGCGCCCGCCGAACTCGCCGTGCTTGCGCGCGAGGTAGGTCATGATCGCCCCGGACTGCGTCATCCGCCGGGGACCGTCGTCGAGCACCGGCGCTTCGCCCATCTCGTTGGCCTGCTCACGCCACGACGCGTCGCGGGTCGTGCCGTTCAGGTAGTCCACGAAAACCGCTTCCCAGGGCTGGCGCAGGGCGCGCAGCAGGAAAGCGACCTTGAAGGTGTTGCCGGATTGGCAGAAGCCGTGGAGGCGGTACATGGCCATGGGTTCTCCTGCGCTATTTCTGCTTGATCACGTATCTCACGAATCCATCGGCCAGCGCGAACTGGTCGTACAGCCTGCGGGCGCGCTCGTTGTCCTCGCGCGTCATCCAGTAGACGCGGGCCCAGCCTTCGGCGCGCATCGAATTGCGCAGCCACTCGATCAGGGCCCGGCCGATGCCGTGGCCGCGCGCGGACGGCAGGACGAACAGGTCCTCCAGGTAGCACACCGGCTGGGTTTCCCAGGTGTTTTCATGCACCACGCAATTGGCGAAGCCGTAGACCTGGCCGTCGACCTCGGCGACGACGCACATCACGGCGGAGTCCGGGTCGAGGATGCGCTTCCAGGTGCGGTCGGTGACCTGGGCGCCTAGGCTGGCGCCGTAGAAATCGCAGTAACCGCGCCAGAGCTTGCGCCAGGCGGTTTCATCGCCGGGCAGGGCGGCACGGATCGTTGGAGCACCCATGCGCCTATTGTGCCGTGCCGGGCGCGCCGGCGCTCGGGCTACAGCTGCGCCGCCAGCAGCACCGCCGCGTGCACGGCCTCGCGCTGCGCGCCGTCGTGGATCTGGTGGCGGCAGCTGGTGCCGTCCGCGATCAGGATCGCGCCGGGGTATTTGCGCACCGCGGGCAGCAGGCTGAGTTCCGCCATCTGCATCGAGACGTCGTAGTGCGCGGCCTCGTAGCCGAAGCTGCCTGCCATGCCGCAGCAGCTGCTTTCGATCAGCTCGGGCTGCACACCCGGAATCAGCTTGAGCACCTCGATGATCGGCGAAACGGCGGCGAAGGCCTTCTGGTGGCAGTGGCCGTGCAACAGCACGCGCTTGTCGAGCGGACGCAATTTGCTCTTGAGTTCGTCCAGCCGGCCCGCGTTCGCCTCGCGCGCCAGGAACTCCTCCAGCAGCAGCGCTTGCCGCGCCACCGTGTGGGCCGGCGCGCCGAGCCCCATCGACAGCAACTCATCGCGCAGCGTGAGCAGGCAGGAAGGTTCGAGCCCGATGATGGGGATGCCCTTCTCGGCGTACGGCAGCAGCGCATCGACGACTTCCTGCGCCTTGGCGCGCGCCTGGTCGACCATGCCGCTGGCGAGATAGGTGCGGCCGCAGCACAGGTGCTTGCCGTCGGCCTTGCGCTTCTCCGCGATGTGCACCGTGTAGCCAGCGGCCCGCAGCACCTTCAAGGCGCTGTTCGCGTTGTCGGATTCGAAGAAGCCGTTGAAGGTGTCGACGAAGAGCACCACCGGCTTGGCCGCGGCCAGCAGTTCCGAGCGGAATGCCGGCGGCGGCATCGTGTTGAAGAAGTGCTTGCGCCGCCATTCGGGCAGGCTGCGCTTTGCCGAGAAGCCGAGCAGCTTTTCGCCGAGCCGCGCCAGCAGCGGACTGCGGTTGCGCAGGTTCAGCAGCCAGGCGAAACGGCTGGCCAGGCGCGCGTAGTCGGGCAGCCGGGCCACCAATTTGTCCTTCAGCGTGTAGCCGTGCCTGGCCTTGTAGTGATGCAGGAATTCTACCTTCATCTTCGCCATGTCCACCCCGGTGGGGCAGTCTCGCTTGCAGCCCTTGCAGCTGACGCACAGGTCCATCGCCTCGCGCACCTCTTCGCTGGCCAACCCCTCGGCGCCGAGCTGGCCCGACAGCGCCAGCCGCAGCGTATTGGCCCGGCCGCGCGTCAGGTGTTTCTCGTCGCGGGTGACGCGATAGCTCGGGCACATGGTGCCGGCGTCGAACTTGCGGCAGTGACCGTTGTTGTTGCACATCTCCACCGCCTTGGCGAAGCCGTGCGCCGGATCGGCGCCGGTGCCCGGCGGCGTGGTGCGCTCGGTGGCCGGGTCGTTCTGCACGTCCCAGGCGCTCCAGTCGAGTGCCGTGCCCAACGGGATGACGCGGTACTGGGGCGAGAAGCGCATCAGCCGCTGGTCGTCCATGCGCGGAGGATCGATGATGCGCTGCGGGGACAGCAAGTTGGTGGGATCGAAAAGGGTCTTGATTTCGGCGAAGGCCTCGTTGATCTTCGGGCCGAACTGCCACGCGATCCATTCGCCGCGGCAGAGCCCATCGCCATGCTCGCCGCTGTAGGCGCCCTTGTACTTGCGCACCAGGGCCGAGGCTTCCTCGGCGATCGTGCGCATCTTGGCCGCGCCGTCGATGCGCATGTCCAGGATCGGCCGCACATGCAGCGTGCCGACCGAGGCGTGGGCGTACCAGGTGCCCCGGGTTCCGTGCCGGCGGAACACCTGCGTGAGGGCGTCGGTGTATTCGGCCAGGTGTTCCAGCGGCACCGCGCAGTCTTCGATGAAGCTCACCGGCTTGCCGTCGCCCTTCAGGCTCATCATGATGTTCAGGCCGGCCTTGCGCACTTCCCACAGGTTCTTCTGCGGCGCGTCGTCGGTCATGCAGACCACCGAACCGGGCAAGCCGAGGTCACCCATCAGGTCCACCAGCTCGGTGAGCTTTCGCAGCAGCGGGGCCTTTTCGTTGCCCGAGAACTCGACCAGCAGCACCGCGTCGGGCTGGCCGATGACCGCCGTGCGAATGACGGGCGCGAAGGCCGGGTTCTGCAGCGCCAGGTCGATCATCGTGCGATCCACCAGCTCCACCGCCGTCAGGGTGCCGTCGCCGCCGAGCTTGACGATGTGCTGCGCCGAGTCCATCGCCTTGTAGAAGGTCGGGAAGTTCACCACGCCCAACACCTTGGTCTTGGGCAGTTCGGCCAGTTGCAGCGTGAGGGACTTGGTCAGTGCCAGCGTTCCCTCGCTGCCCACCAGCAAATGCGCCAGGTTGACCGAGCCGTCTCCCGTGTACGGCCGCTCGCTCTGGTTGTCGAAGATGTCCAGGTTGTAGCCGCCGACGCGGCGCAACACTTTCGGCCAGCGCCGCTCGATCTCCGGCGCCAGCGTCGCCGCCAGGTCCTTCACCCGCCGCGCGATTTCGCGCGCCTTGCCGACGCAATCCTCGTAGCGCCGGAAGCGGTGCAACTGGCCGTCCGCGGTCCAGGCGTCGATGCCCAGCACGTTGTGCACCATGTTGCCATAAGCGATGCTGCGGCTGCCGCAGGAGTTGTTGCCTGCCATGCCGCCCAGCGTGGCTTGCGCGCTGGTGGAAACATCCACCGGATACCACAGGCCGAGCTTCTTCAGCGCCAGGTTCAGGTGGTCCAGCACCATGCCCGGCTCGACCTCGGCGGTGCGCGCGGTCGCATCGAAATTCAGGATCTTGCGCACGTGCTTGGAGTGGTCGATCACCAGGCCCGCGCCGACGGTCTGGCCGCATTGGCTGGTGCCACCGCCACGCGGCACGATCGGCACCTTCAGGTCGCGGCAAATGTCCAGCGCGACCTGCACCTCGTCACTGCTGCGCGGCACGAAGACACCGACCGGCACGACTTGGTAGATCGATGCGTCCGTGGCGTAGCGCCCGCGGTCGGCGGCGGAGAACAACGTCTCGCCCTGGGTCTGCGTGGCCAGCCGCTTGGCCAGCAGGCCGGCCACTTCGTTGCTGGCGTGCGCCACGCTGTCATAGGCGCTTTGCGCCTCGCTGCGCGTCACGACCAGGGGCAGGGGCGCGTTCATCGGCGTGCTCCCGGCTTGGCTTCGATCGCGCCGCTGCGCAACTGCTCGAGCACCACGTTCAACTTGTTCATCAGGTGCGACGAGAGCACGGCCCGCATGGCAGCCCCGTCATGCGCCGCCAGCGCCTCGATCATCTGCTCGTGTTCGCGCATGGCCGACTTCCATTTTTCCTCGACCTGGTTGGAGCGGAAGCGCAGCGCTTGCAGGCGCGCGTTGACGCGGTCGTAGGTGGCGCTGAGCACCGGGTTTCCGGCGGCCGCGTTGATCGCGCGGTGGATCATGGCGTTGAGCCGGTAGTAGTTGGACAGGTCGCGCCGCGTGAAGGCGGCCATCATCTCGAAATGCATGGCGCGGATTTCGGCCATTTCGGCGTCGGTGATCCGCTGGGCCGCCAGTTCGCCCGACTGGGCCTCCAGCCCGGCCATCACCTCGAAAGTGTTGCGCACATCGTCTTCCGTCAGGGCCACGGCGATGGCGCCGCGGTTGGGCAGCAACTCGACCAGGCCTTCCGCGGCAAGCATCTTGATGGCTTCGCGCAGGGGCGTGCGCGAAACCTCGAGGACCTCGCTCAATTCCCGCTCGTTGAGTTTGGCGCCAGGCGCGATGCGGTTTTCGACCAGCATCTGGCGCAAGCGGTGGGCCACCTGTTCATGCAGGTTGGCGCGCGGGATGGCGATGATTTCAGCAGACATTCGAGTATTTTGTATTCAAAAAATAGGCCGGTCAATTGCAACCACCAGTGTAAGTCATCTTGACAATCCTGTTTTGTATGCAAAAAATGGCGGACCTTTCGTTTTTGAGGCTTTGC
The DNA here is from genome assembly GCA_028292245.1 of Ramlibacter sp. GTDB lineage: Bacteria > Pseudomonadota > Gammaproteobacteria > Burkholderiales > Burkholderiaceae_C > Ramlibacter. The sequence continues at coordinate 22,923 of JAQGMS010000148.1, read as the reverse complement.
GATGCTGACGCTCGACTTCCACCCCACCGGCAGGCATTTCCTGCAGATTCCCGGGCCTTCGCCGGTGCCCGACCGCATCCTGCGCGCGATGAGCCTGCCGACCATCGATCACCGGGGCCCGGAGTTCGGCGCGCTCGGGTTACGGGTGCTCAAGGGCATCCAGCAGATCTTCCAGACGAAGCATCCGGTCATCATCTATCCGGCGTCGGGCACCGGCGCCTGGGAAGCGGCGCTGTGCAACGTGCTCAGTCCCGGCGACCAGGTCCTGATGTACGAGACCGGGCACTTCGCGAGCCTCTGGAACAAGATGGCACTGCGGCTGGGTATCAAGCCAGAATTCCTCGGGTTGCCCGGCGCCGAGGGCTGGCGCCGCGGCGTGCAGGCCGACATGATCGAGGCGCGGCTGAAGGCCGATACGCAACACGCCATCAAGGCGGTGTGCGTGGTGCACAACGAAACCTCCACCGGCGTCACCAGCAACATCGTCGCGGTGCGCAAGGCGATCGACGCCGCGAAGCATCCGGCGCTCTTGATGGTGGACAGCATCTCGGGCCTGGCTTCGGCCGAGTACAAGCACGACGAGTGGGGCGTGGACGTCACCATCAGCGGCTCGCATAAGGGCCTGATGCTGCCTCCGGGCATCAGCTTCAACGCCGTGTCGCCCAAGGCGATCGCGGCGAGCAAGACCGCCAAGCTGCCCAAGGCCTTCTGGGCCTGGGACGAAATCATCGAGATGAATTCCTCGGGCTACTGGCCCTACACCCCCAACACCAACCTGCTGTACGGACTGGCGGAAGCCTGCGACATGCTGCTGGCGCCCGAGCATGGCGGGCTGGCCGGCGTCTTCGCGCGGCACCAGCGCTGGGGCGAGGGCGTGCGCGCCGGCGTGCGTGCCTGGGGCCTGGAAATCCAGTGCGCCGACGCTTCGGTGTACTCGCCGGTGCTGACCGGCGTGATGACACCCGAGGGCGTGGACGCCGACGCGGTGCGCCGCATCATTTACGAGCGCTTCGATTGCTCGCTGGGCACGGGCCTGGGCAAGGTCAAGGGCCGCATGTTCCGCATCGGCCACCTGGGCGACTGCAACGACCTGACGCTGATGGCGGCGCTGGCCGGCTGCGAGATGGGGCTGAAACTCGCGGGGGTCAAGCTCGCCGGCTCCGGTGTGCAGGCCGCCATGGACTATTTTGCTTCTCATGCCGCGCCGGTGCCGATGCGCAAGGCCGCGTAACGGCGACAACGACACACAACACCAATAGCACCAAGGAGACTCTCTCATGCAACGCAGAACCTTCGTCACCGCCACCGCCGCCACGGCCGCCACCCTCGCGGCGCCCATGTTGCGCGCGCAAAACCTGTCCAGCGGCCCGATCCGTATCGTGGTGGGCTTTGCGCCCGGCGGCGGCACCGACATCCTGGCGCGCGTGATCGCGCAGAAGCTGACGACCATGTGGAACACCAGCGTGATCGTCGAGAACAAGGCGGGCGCCGCCGGCATGATCGCGGCCGAGTACGTGGCCAAGCAGGCGAGTGACGGCAGCACCTTGCTGATGGCTCACATCAATAGCCATGCGATCGCGCCGGCCTTGACGCCCAAGATGAACTACAACGTCGAGCGCGATTTCGTGCCGATCATCCTGGTGGGCGTGACGCCCAACCTGCTGATCTGCAATGAGCAGCAGCCCGCCAAGACGGTGAAGGACCTGGTCGAACTGTGCCGCAAGAATCCGGGCCGCGTCACGTTCGGCTCGGCCGGCACCGGCTCGGCCCAGCACCTGGCGCTGGAGATGTTCAAGCTGGCCGCGAAGGTGGATGCCATCCACGTGCCGTACAAGGGCTCCGGCCCGATGCTCACCGACCTGATCGGCGGGCAGATCCAGTACAGCTTCGACACCATGACCGCCGCGACGCCCCACGTGAAGTCCGGCAAGGCCATCGCCATCGCGCAGACCCGGCAAAAGCGCGCCAAGGGACATCCGACCGTGCCGACGATGGCCGAGTCCGGCTTCCCCGGTTTCGAGGCCACCACCTGGTACGGCCTGGTCGGCCCGGGCAAGCTGCCCACGCCGCTGGCCAAGCGCATGAACGAGGACGTCAACAAGATCCTGCGGATGCCCGACGTGATGGAGAGGTTCGACCAGTACGGCGCCGAGGACGGCGGCGGCACGCCGGAGAAATTCGGCAACTTCATCAGGGTCGAAGCCAAGAAGTGGGCCAAGGTCGTGAAGGACGCGAACGTCAAGGCCGACTCTTGATGCGACCGCTTCCGCTGGCGGGCGTGCGCGTGCTGGACATCAGCCAGGTGATGGCCGGGCCCTACGCGTGCATGCTGCTGGCCGACCTGGGCGCCGACGTCATCAAGATCGAGCCGCCGGGCACCGGCGACCAGACCCGCGGCTCCATGGGGTTCAAGATGAAGGGGCCCGACAGCATGGGCTTCCTGAACATGAACCGCAACAAGCGCAGCGTCACGCTCAACCTGAAGACCGAGGCCGGGCGCGACATCCTGCTGCGCATGGCCAAGGACGCCGATGTGCTGGTCGAGAACTACCGGCCTGGCGCGATGAAGCGCCTGCGGTTGGGGTACGAAGACCTGAAAGATATCAATCCGCGCCTCGTCTACACCAGCATTTCCGGTTTCGGCCAGACCGGGCCCTGGGCCGATCGCCCGGGGTTCGACCTGATGGCGCAGGCGATGTCGGGCGTGATGAGCGTCACCGGCTACCCGGACAGCCCGCCGGTGAAATGCGGCGTGCCGGTGGCGGACATCGGCTGCGCGCTGTTCGCGGTCTATGCCACGCTTTCCGCGTACATCGGCGCGAAGAACACCGGGCAGGGCCAGTATGTCGACGCCTCGCTGTTCGATTCGGCGCTGGCTTTCTCGGTGTGGGACATCTGCGACTACTGGGGCACGGGCAAGCCGCCTGAGCCGCTCGGCACTTCCAACAAGATGACGGCGCCGTACCAGGCGATGGCTTCGTCGGACGGCTACTTCGTGATGGGCGCCAACAACCAGAAATTGTGGCACCTGCTTTGCAACGTCATCGGCCGCCAGGAGCTGCTTGCCGATGAGCGCTTTTCCACCATCTCGCTGCGGCTGGCCAACCGGGCCGCCCTGGAACGGGAACTGGAGCGGACGTTCCGCGGCAAGCCCAAGGACTATTGGGTGGACACGCTGCTGGCCGCGGGCATCCCGGCGGGGCCGATCCTGACCTATCCCGAAGCATTCGAGGGCGAGCACGGCACGGCCCGCCACATGAAGATGGAGATCGACCACCCGATCGAGGGCAAGGTGCCCAACATCGGCTTCGCGGTCAAGTTGTCCGGCACGCCGCAGCAAGTGCGGCGCCATCCGCCGCTGCTGGGCGAGCACAACGACGAAGTGCTGGCCGAGTTCGGCATCGGCGTCGAGGAACGCGCGCGGCTGCAAGAGCAGGGCGCCTTCGCGGCATGAGCGAAAGCACCCGCGACGGCGCGGTGCGCCTGACCATCGAGGGCGCCGTCGCGCACGTGGTGTTCGACCGGCCCGCGGCGCGCAACGCGATGACGTGGGCGATGTACCAGCAACTGGGCGCGATCTGCGAACGGCTGGGCAATGAGCCGGCTGTCCGCGTCGCATGCCTGCGTGGCGCGGGCGGCGAGGCCTTCGTGGCCGGCACCGACATCGAGCAGTTCAAGGCTTTCAAGGACGGGCAGGCCGGCGTCGACTACGAGCGCGGCATCGACGAGGGCATCGGCCGGCTCGAATCGCTCGCGATTCCCACGGTCGCGGTGATCGAGGGATGGTGTGTCGGCGGCGGCCTCGCCATCGCTACTGCCTGCGACATCCGCATCGCCACGCCCACCGCGCGGCTGGGCGTGCCCATCGCCAAGACGCTCGGCAATTGCCTCTCGATCGCAAACCTGGCGCGGCTGGTGGCGGCGTTCGGACGGCCGCGCGTGCAGCGGATGCTGATCGGCGCCGAGATTCTGACGGCCGAAGAAGCATTGGCTTGCGGGTACCTGGCTCAGCTGGTGGCGACCGAAGCGATCGACGCGTCCGCGACTGCTTTGTGCCAACGGCTGGCTTCGCTGGCGCCGGTCACCCAGGCAGTGACCAAGGAAGCGTTGCGCCGCCTGCTGGTGCAGGGCCTGCCCGACGCGCACGACCTGATCTTGCGTGCTTACGGCAGCGAGGATTTTCGCGAGGGCGTGAAGGCGTTCTCGGAGAAGCGCAGCCCGGCTTGGCGCGGACGATAGCGGGCAGGCCGCTAGCCCGCAACGATTACAGTACATGCTTCGCGTGCACTGTGGCGCTGCGGGAAGGTTGATATGGCAGGGGGAATAGCGGTTGCGGATTTCGGCGCAGTCGACACCGTGCGCACGCTGTTCGTGCAGCCCGATGGAAAAATCCTGGTGGGAGGATTTACCGCCCCGGTGGGGTCGTTCATTGGCAGCTTCGCGCTGGCGCGCTTCAATGCCGACGGTACACCGGACACAAGCTTCGATGGCGATGGAAAGCTGACTACCGCGTTCGAGGGAAGCCTCGGCGGCTACATCTGGGCGATCGCACTGGGGGCGAATGGAACCATCCTGGCTGGTGGAGGTGTCCAGGACAGTATCGGATTCGTGCGGTACGGCCTCGACGGCCACTACATCGAAACCGTGAAGCCCGACATGGGCAACTTCACGTTCGGCCGCGATTTGGAGCTCCAGGCAGACGGCAAGATCCTGCTGCTCGGAAGGACGGCGAACGATTTCGCATTGGTGCGTCTCAACGGCGACGGCACGCCGGATGCCGGCTTCGGCGGCGACGGAAAGGCCATCGCCGACTTCGGCGGCAACGATCGGGCGATGGCCATTGCCCTGGAAGCCGACGGAAGGCTCCTCGTTGCCGGAAGCACGCTGGACAGCGGGTACCTGACCGGCAACTTCGCGCTCGCGCGGTTTGGTGCAGACGGCAGTCTGGAAGGGCAGGTCACGATTGACATGGGCATGGACAACGATGCCTGCGACAGCGTCGCGGTGCAGGCCGACGGGAAGATCGTGCTGGCCGGGCGCAGCGGCTATGAGTTTGCCGTCGCCCGATTGAACGCCGATGGCAGCCTCGACACCAGTTTCGACGGCGACGGCAAGGCGACGGTGAATGTGGAGGACTCCGAAGCGTACGCGCACAGCATGGTTATCCAGGGCGACGGAAAAATCCTGTTGGCCGGCGTGGCCAACAATCAGTTCGCCCTGGCGCGGCTGAATGCGGACGGCAGCCCGGACGCCGGCTTCGGCAATGGCGGTGTCATCCGCTCGTCGATCTTTGGCATCTACACGGGGTACGGCGTCGCGCTGCAGGCTGACGGCAAGATCCTGCTGGCCGGCACGGGCAGCAACGACTTCGTGCTGATCAGGTACAACGCGAATGGGACGGTGGATACGACGTTCGGCACCACCCACGTCGGTTGGCCGGCGGGCCCCGGCCCCGCGTCGTGGGAGGGCGGGCCGGGCATAGACACGGTCTTGTATTCGGGCAATCGCGCGAGCTATACGTTTACCGCCACGCCGAGCGGCTTCTCGTTGCGCGACGATGGCGGCGCCGGCGACACGGACGTGTTCATGAACATCGAGCGAGTCAAGTTCGCGGACGTGATGCTGGCGTTCGACGTGACCAGCATGGGCGCGCATGCCGGTGAAGTCGCGAAGATTCTGGGGGCGGTGTTCGGCACGCCCGCCGTGAGCAACCAGGCCTATGCGGGCATCGGAATCAGCTTGCGGGACGCTGGCATGGGATACGCAGACCTGGGTGCGCTTGCCGTGGCCGCAACGGGCAGCAGTTCGTTCGAGGACGTGGTCCAGCTGTTGTGGGGCAATGTTGTCGGGACCTCGATTCCCGCTGCAGAGAAGAGCCACTTCGTTGGGTTGCTGGAAGGCGGTATGAGCGTGGGCGTGCTGACGGCGATGGCTGCGGATACTTCGTTCAACATCTCGAACGTGGACCTTGTCGGTTTGGCCCGGACTGGGCTGGCCTACCAGGAATTCGCCGGCTAGGTTCGCCGAAGAGCAGCCTACGTCCTACAACGCACGGCGAGGGCCCTGTCTACGATGGCTTATGAGTGCACCGCTTGCCCCAGCCCAACCGCTGGACCTTACTGAATCTGCCGCCGGCGAGGAAGACCCGGGTGCGGGTATCGAAGTGCCGATGGGCCGGGGAGACGGAGTGCCCGCGGAGATCATCAGTGCCGTCGGAGACGCCTGCCCCGAGTGCGGCGGCAGCGGCAAGCGCGCCGGCCGCGATTGCCCTACGTGCCACGGCACCGGCAAGGTGGCTGCCGGCACCGATGGAGCCTGAGCGCACCGTGCCGGCTCGGCAAAAACTGCAGACCCGCAGCGGCGCGCTGGAATACGTCGTCTCGGGCCACGGGCAACCCACGATCGTGTTGCTCAACGGCGCCGGCGTGACGCTGGATGGCTGGCGCGCCCTGCGCCCCGCTATCGACCGGCTGGGCACGGTGTTCGCGTGGAACCGTTTCGGTGTCAGGGGCAGCGACGCGCCCCGGCTGGCGCAGACCGGCGCGGTGGTGGTCGCGTCCTTGCGCGAATTGCTGGCCTACGCGGGCCTGCAGCCGCCCTATGTGCTGGTCGGGCATTCGCTTGGCGGCTTGTATGCCAACCTGTTCGCGCGGCTCTATCCGCGCGAGACCGCGGCCGTGCTGTTCCTCGAAGCGACCCATCCCGACGATCACAAGGTGCTGCAGCAGCACGAAACCCAGTTGACGCGGGCGATCGCGAAAGTGTTCGACATGCCCCAATGGCTGTTTCGCGCCAACCTGCACGCTGAAATCGAGTGGGTGGAAGAAACGGTGCACGAGATCGCCGCCGCAGGCCCGTTCCCCGCCGTGCCGGTCACGGTGGTCACCGGCGGCGCCGATCCGCCGAGGTGGCTGATGTCGCCCGCCGCGCGGCAGGCGCGCCACGCTCACCAGCAGGCGCTGGCGCGGCTGTCTCCGCAGGGAAAGCAGGTGGTCGCGGCAAAGAGCGGGCATTTCCCGCAGCTGACGGAGCCGGCCCTGGTGCTGGAGGTGCTGGGCGCGATGGTCAAGCGGTTCGCAGGCCGAGCCGCTTGAGTTCGGCGGCATCCGGATGCCGGCGGGCGTCGACAAACCGCGCGCGCTTGGCGACACTGTGGTCATGTTCGAGCCCGAGCCAGAAAACCCGATCGCAGCAGCCACTCACGCCGATCCCTACCCTTACTACGCGCGCTTGCGGCGGCAGTGTCCGCTTCACTTCGACGCGGGACTGAATCTCTGGGTGGCGGTTTCATGCGAAACGGTTGAGGCGGCGCTGCGGCATCCGGGCTTGCGCGTGCGTCCGCCCGGCGAGCCGGTGCCGAAGGCCTTGGCCGGCACCCCGGCAGGTGAAGTGTTCGCGCGGCTGGTGCGAATGAACGATGGTGACTTCCATGCGCGGCATCGGCCCGCCGTCGAGAGCTCCGCGCAGCGCCTCACGCTGGCCCAGGTGGCCGAGGCTGCCGGCCAGGCGGCTCGCGACCTCGCCTCGCGCGCTGACGCCAACGCGTTGCTCAGCGCATTGCCTGTTCAAACGATGGCCCGCCTGTTGGGCGTCGAAGCCGCGTCGCTCGATCGCACGGTGGCGTGCGTGGAAGCGTTCGTGCAAGGCATCTCCACGCAAGCCGGCGCGCACGGCATCGATCGCGCGAACGAGGCCGCGCGGGAGTTGATGGCGCAGGGCGAGACGCAAGGCCTGGACAAGGTGCAATCCGCCAATCGCATTGCCATGATGCAGCAGTCGCTGGACGCAACGGCTGGCTTGCTGGGCAATGCGGTGTTGGCGCTGCGGCGGCAGCCGGAGCTGGCCGCCGGCGACGCACCGCCGGACACCTGGCGAGCCATCGTCGCGGAGGTCGCGCGCTGGGATTCTCCGGTGCAGAACACACGCCGCTTCGCTGGTGCCGACCTGGTGTTGGCCGGCGAGAGTATCGCGCAAGGACAGGGCCTGCTGCTGGTGCTGGCCAGCGCGAATCGCGACGAGGCGCTGAATCGCGACCCGGATATTTTCGACGTGGCGCGGCGCGACCTCCGCAGCTTGAGCTTCGGCGCGGGAGCTCACGGTTGCCCGGGTGAGTTACTGGCAATCGAGATGGCGGCCACTGCATTGGGCGTGCTGTATGCGCAGCAACAATTGCAAATGTTCGGGCAGCACAGCGGCTTTCGCCCCCTTCCCAACGCGCGCATCCCCTTTTTTGGACCCTGAGGAGCAACCATGATCTCTGTCATTTTCGAAGTCTGGCCGCACGCTGATCATCGCGCGGGCTATCTCGATTGGGCCGCCGAATTGAAAAACGAGCTGGTCAAGATGGACGGCTTCATTTCCATCGAGCGTTTCCAGAGCCTCACCGATCCGGACAAGCTCTTGTCGCTGCAGTTCTGGCGCGACGATTCGTGCCTCACCGCGTGGCGCAACCTGGAAGCGCACCGGGCCGCGCAAGCTGCCGGCCGCAAGACCATGTTCAAGGAATACCGCTTGCGGATCGCCGAGGTGATCCGCGACTACGGGCTCAATGAGCGCGACGAGGCGCCGGCCGATTCAAGAAACGCGCACGGCTAGTGTTCGGCCGGCCCCGCGTCAGTCGACAGCGCGTTCGTGCTGTGCACCGGTACGCGGCAGACGCCGTCCTCGGCCGCGATGGCTTCGATCTCGATGATCGGCGTCTTCCATTCCACGCTGCCGAAGATCGACGCGAACGCGGCATCGGCCGCATCGCGGCCGGTGGCGAGCCGGATGAAGCCCATCGGGATGGCCGTGCCAGAGGGATCGAACAGGTACCAGCGGTGCCCCACATAGGCTTCCACGTACGCATGAAAATCCTGCGGGCCGAGGATCGGATCCGCGCCGTAGTCGATACCGGTGGCGAAGCGAGCGGGAATGTTCACGGCGCGGCACAAGGCAATCATCAGGTGCGCGAAGTCCCGGCAGACGCCTTGTTTGGTGACCAGCGTGTCGACAGCCGCGGTGTTGCCATCCGAACTGCCCGAGGTGAACTGCACGTGGTTCTGCACCCAGGCGCGAATCGCCTCGACCCGGCCATAGCCCTGGTTCATTCCGCCGAACTCCCCAAACGCAAACCGGTGCAGGCGGTCCGACTGGCAATAGCGTGAAGGGTAGATGTAGGGCAGCACCGCCGTGGGCAGCTCGCCGATGCCGATCTCGGGCAGGGAGTCCGGGGCGGCCTGGTAGTGCGCGAGGTCGACCACGGTCTCGCAATACACACGCAGCGGTCCTTCGTCGGCGCGCAGGCGCAGGTAGCGCGCCTGGGTCACGGGATCGACGTAGCTTTGCGCATCGAGCTGCGGACTGATTTCCAGTTTTTCGGTGACGACACGCTGGTGCGGCGTGCGCGTGGCCTGGACGTTGAAGATGAAGTCGCAGCCGGCGGAGCGCACGTCATAGCGCAGGTCAGCCTTGTAGCGCAGGCGGATTGGCGCATCGTGGGTAGGGTTCATGAACGACCCATTGTGCGCGATATTCGCGCCCAATGGGCCGCGCCCGGGCTCAGGCGATTGCGTTCGCCAGCGCCATGCCGCCGCCGTATCCGGCCTGCGCCGGCGGCTCGCCGCCCAGCGTGACGCGGATGGCGCAATACTTGAACTCGGGAATCTTGGCGAACGGATCGAGCGCCGCGTTGGTGAGCCGGTTGATCGCGGCCTCGTAGTAGCAGAACGGCACGAACACGGCGCCGCGCGGTGAACTCTCGTCGGCCCGCGCGTAAAGCGTCACTTCACCGCGGCGCGACTGGATCGTCACCACGTCGCCCGGCTTGCCGCCCAGGCCGGCCAGGTCGAGCGGGTGCACCAGCGCGACCGGATCGGGCTCGATCGCATCCAGCACGGTGGCGCGCCGCGTCATGCTGCCGGTGTGCCAATGCTCGAGCTGGCGGCCCGTGATCAGCACCATCGGGTATTCGGTGTCCGGGCGCTCGGCGGCCGGGATGATGTCGGCGGGAACGAAGCGGGCGCGGCCGCTGTCGCGCGGGAAGTCGTCCACGAACACGACCGAGTCGCCGGGGTCCCCCTCTTTCAGGCAAGGGTAGGTCACCGAATGCTCGCGCTCCAGCCGGTCCCAGGTGATGCCGCCGATGCTGGGCATGGTGTGCCGCATCTCGTCGAACACTTCGGATACATGCTTGTACTGCCAGTCCAGGCCCATGCGCCTGGCGATCTCCTGGATGATCCAGAGGTCCTGCCGCGCATCGCCCGGCGGGTTGATGGCCTTGCGGCCCATCTGGACCAGCCGGTCGGTGTTGGTGAAGCTGCCGTCCTTTTCGGGGAAGGCGCTGGCGGGAAGGATGACGTCGGCCAGGTAGGCGGTCTCGGTCAGGAAGATGTCCTGCACCACCAGGTGATCCAGCGCGGCCAGCGATTCGCGGGCGTGGTTGGCGTCAGGGTCGGACATGGCGGGGTTTTCGCCTTGCACATACATGCCGCGGATGCCGCCCTTCTTGATGGCGTGCATCACCTCGACCACCGTCAGGCCGACCTTGTCGTCCAGCGAGCCGGCGGCGACGCGCCAGGCTTTCTCGAAACTGGAACGCACCTTCGGGTCGGTCACGTGCTGGTAGTCCGGGAACATCATCGGGATCAGGCCCGCGTCGGACGCGCCTTGTACGTTGTTCTGGCCGCGCAACGGGTGCAGGCCGGTGCCGGGACGGCCGATCTGGCCGGTCATCAGCGACAGGGCGATCAGGCAGCGCGCGTTGTCGGTGCCGTGCACGTGCTGCGACACGCCCATGCCCCACAGGATCATCGAGGCCTTCGACGTGGCGAACAGGCGCGCGACGTAGCGAATGGTGTCGGCGTCGATGCCGCAGATCGGCGCCATCAATTCGGGCGTGTAGCCTTCGACGTTCTTGCGCAGCTCCTCGTAGCCGATGGTGCGGCTGGCGATGAACTCCTGGTCGACCAGGCCCTCGTTGACGATGACGTTCATCATCGCGTTGAGCAGCGGCACGTCGGTGTCGGCCTTGAATTGCAGGTGGCGGTGCGCCATGCGCGTCAGGTCGGAGCGGCGCGGGTCCATGATGACCAGCTTGGTTCCGTTCTTCGCCGCATTCTTGATCCAGGTGGCGGCAACGGGATGGTTCACCGTCGGATTGGCACCGATGATGACCACCACCTCGGCCTTGGTCACGTCCATCACCGGGTTGGACACGGCGCCCGAGCCGATGCCTTCGAGCAGCGCCACGACCGAAGAGGCGTGGCACAGGCGCGTGCAATGGTCGACGTTGTTGCTGCCGAAGCCGGTGCGCACCAGCTTCTGGAACAGGTAGGCCTCTTCGTTGCTGCCCTTGGCCGAGCCGAAGCCGGCCAGCGACTTCTTGCCGTACTGGTCGCGGATGGCGGCCAATTTGCCGCCGGCGAATTCCAGCGCCTCTTCCCAGCTGGCTTCGCGGAACACGTCCATCACGCGGTCCGGGTCCATCGTGAATTCGCCCGATTTGGGCGCGTCGGCACGGCGGATCAGCGGCACCGTCAGGCGCTGCGGATGGTGCGCATAGTCGAAGCCATAGCGGCCCTTGACGCACAACCGGCTGTGGTTTGCCGGGCCGTCGCGGCCCTCGACGAACAGGATCTTGTCGTCCTTGACGTTGTAGGTGAGCTGGCAGCCGACGCCGCAATAGGGGCAGATCGATTCGACCTGCTTGTCGGGCAGCGCCAGCGCGGCGTCACGAGCCGGCATCAGGGCGCCGGTGGGGCAGGCCTGCACGCACTCACCGCAAGCCACGCAGGTGGACGCGCCCATCGGATCGTCCATGTCGAATACGATCTTCGCCTGGTCGCCGCGGAACGCCAGGCCGATCACGTCGTTGACCTGTTCGTCGCGGCAGGCACGCAGGCAGCGCGTGCACTGGATGCAGGCGTCCAGGTTGACGGCGATGGCCGGATGCGACAGGTCCTGGCGCACCTGCTCGCGCGCTTCGAAACGGGGCTTGCCCACGCCGATCTTCGCGGCCCATTGGTCCACCTCGTTGTTGCGGGTGTATTCCTTCTCGGGCATGTCCGACAGCAACAGCTCGAGCACCAATTTCTGCGATGCCACGGCGCGCTCGCTGTCGCTGACGACTTTCATGCCGGGCGTCGGGTTGCGGCAGCAAGAGGGCGCGAGCACGCGCTCGCCGTTGATCTCGACCATGCAGGAGCGGCAGTTGCCCACCGCCTCCAGGCCTTCCATGTAGCAGAGGTGCGGGATTTCCACGCCCTCGCGCTGGGCGACCTGCAGCAGCGTCTCGGTGGCGCGGCCCGTCACTTCACGGCCGTTGAGGCTGAAGGTCACGACCGGGGCGTCGAGCTGGGCGAGTTCTTGTCGGGTGATGGCGTTCATCGTGCGGGTCTCAGTTGAGCTCGTGCGGGAAATACTTGACGACGCAGTCCACGGGGTTGGGCGCGGCCTGGCCCAGGCCGCAGATCGACGCGTCGCGCATCACCAGCGACAGGTCCGCCAGCAGCGGGAGGTCCCACTTGGGCTGGTCCATGATGTGCGCCGCCTTGGCCGTGCCGACCCGGCAGGGCGTGCACTGGCCGCAGGACTCGTGGTGGAAGAACCGCATCATGTTGCGCGCGGCGTCGGTGGCCGTGTCCTTGTCGGACAGGATCATCACCGCGGCCGAGCCGATGAAACAGCCATAGGGCTGCAGCGTGTCGAAGTCCAGCGGGATGTCGTTCATCGTCGCCGGCAGGATGCCGCCCGACGCGCCACCCGGCAGGTAGGCGTAGAACTTGTGGCCATCGAGCATGCCGCCGCAGAATTCGTCGATCAGTTCCTGGATCGTGATGCCCGCTGGTGCCAGCTTGACGCCGGGGCTCTTGATGCGGCCCGAAACCGAGAACGAGCGCAAACCCTTGCGGCCATTGCGGCCGTGCGAGGAGAACCACGCACTGCCTTTTTCAAGGATGTCGCGCACCCAGTGCAGGGTTTCGAAATTGTGTTCCAGGGTCGGGCGGCCGAACAGGCCGACCTGCGCCACATAGGGCGGGCGCAGGCGCGGCATGCCGCGCTTGCCCTCGATCGATTCGATCATGGCCGACTCTTCACCGCAGATGTAGGCGCCGGCGCCGCGACGCAGCTCGATCTCCGGCATGCCGGCCATCGGCGCTGCCCGCCGCAGCTTGTCGAGCTCGGTTTCCAGGATGGCGCGGCAGCCGTGGTATTCGTCGCGCAGGTAGACGTAGATCTTCTCGATGCCCACCGCCCAGGCGGCGACCAGCATGCCTTCGAGGAAGCGGTGCGGGTCGCGCTCGAGGTAGACGCGGTCCTTGAAGGTGCCGGGTTCGCCTTCGTCGATGTTCACCGCCATCAGGCGGGGACCCGCTTCGCCGCGCACGATGCGCCATTTGCGGCCGGCCGGAAAGCCCGCGCCCCCCAGGCCGCGCAGGCCCGAGTCTTCCATCTCCTTGATGACCGATTCGACGTCGCGCTTGCCGGAGACGCAGTCCTTCAACAGGGCATAGCCGCCGTCGCGGTTGTAGCTGTCGAAGTCGACGAAACCTTCCGGCGCATGGTGCACGGTGCCAGCGGCCACGGTGGCGACCACGGCTTCGCAGGTCGCATTCGGCACCGGGTTCTGCCCGACCACGGCGGCGGGCGCCTGTTCGCAACGGCCGATGCAAGGCGCCGCGATCACCCGGACTTCGCGGCCCAGCAAGCCCGGCAGCTTGGCGAGCAGATCGCGCGCCCCGGCCATTTCGCAGGACAAGCCGTCGCATACACGTACGGTGAGCGCGGGCGGCGCCGTCCCGCCTTCTTTCACCACGTCGAAGTGGTGGTAGAACGTCGCGACCTCGTACACCTCGGTCTGGGCCAGGCGCATTTCCTGCGCCAGCGCCGCCAGGTGGGCGGCCGACAGGTGGCCGAAGTGGTCCTGGATCTTGTGCAGGTGCTCGATGAGCAGGTCGGCCTGGCGCGACGCCGCGCCCAGCAGGCGCCGCACGTCCGCCAGTGCGGCGGGGTCCACCCGGCGACCCTTGGGTGCTTCGCGTTTTCGCTGGCGAGTGGCCTCGACCACGGCGATGGGAATGATGGGATGGTTCATCGAAACTCGTTCAAGGCTGGTTCAGATCACGCGTTCGGCGCGCAGTTGCGACACCTGTTCGGGGCTATAGCCCAATTGCGCCAGAACCTCGTCGGTATGCTCGCCCAGCAGGGGAGAGCGCGTGACTTCCGTGGAGCTGTCCGACATCTTGATCGGGTTGCCGACGGTGAGGTACTTGCCGCGGGTGGGATGGTCGACTTCGACGATGGTGCCGGTTTCGCGCAGGGCGGGCTCTTCGGAGATCTCCTTCATCGAGAGGATCGGCCCGCAGGGGATGTCGTACTTGTTCAGGATTTCCATCGCCTCGAACTTGGTCTTGGTCATGGTCCATTGCTCGATGCGCGCGAAGATCGGCTTCAGGTGCAGCAGCCGGGCAGCGGGCGTGTCGTAGGCCTCGTCGTCGATCCAGCCTTCCTCGCCGATCACCTTGCAGACCGCCGGCCACACCGCCGCCTGCGTGATGAAGTAGATGTAGGCGTTGGGATCGCTCTCCCAGCCCTTGCACTTGAGCACGGAGCCGGGCTGGCCGCCGCCCGATGCGTTGCCCGCGCGCGGAACGGCATCGTGGAACTTGCCGTCCGGGTACTGCGGGTATTCGTGCAAGGTGTGGGTGCGTTCCAGGCGCTGCTGGTCGCGCAGCTTGACGCGGCACAGGTTGAGCACCGCGTCCTGCATCGGTGCCAGCACTTTCTGGCCGCGGCCCGTCGTGTTGCGCTGGTACAGCGCCGCGACGATGCCCAGGGCCAAGTGCAGGCCGGTGCCGCTGTCGCCGATCTGCGCGCCCGTGACGATCGGCGGGCCATCGTCGAAGCCGGTCGTGGAGGCGGCCCCGCCTGCGCATTGCGCGACGTTCTCGTAGACCTTGAGGTCTTCGTACCGGCCGGGACCGAAGCCCTTGACCGACGCCACGATCATCCGCGGGTTGATCGACTGGATGTGTTCCCAGGTGATGCCCATGCGGTCCAGCGCGCCGGGGGCGAAATTCTCGACCAGCACGTCGCAGGTCTTGATGAGCGAGTCCAGCACCTCCCGGCCCTTGGCCTTCTTGGTGTCCAGCGTGATCGAACGCTTGTTGTGGTTCAGCATCGTGAAATACAAGCTGTCCACGCCGGGGATGTCCCTTAGCTGCCCGCGGGTGGCATCGCCTTCGCCGGCACGCTCCACCTTGATGACGTCGGCGCCGAACCAGGCAAGCAGCTGCGTGCAGGTCGGCCCGGACTGGACATGGGTGAAATCGAGGATGCGAACGCCGTCTAAAGCTTTGCTCATGAAAGATCCCGCTGGGAAGTTGTCAATCCAACCCCTATGTTAATCAGCGCCCCCTCGGGCGGCTTTGCACCGGACTCAGGTCGGGCTGGCTTGGCCCGCCACCTGGCTTTCCAGCTCCATGAGGCGCTTGCGCAGCGCCCGCTCCTCGGCAAAACGGCTGGACTCGTCGCGCACCACCGCGACGATGGCCGAAACCTTGCCGTCCGCGGAATGCAACAGGGCCACGGTGAAGGCGATGGAAAGCGTGTGGCCGTCCTTGTGCACCGCCGGTACCCGCAACACGTCGTTGCCGTACTTGGTGATGCCCGTCGCCATGGTCTTCTGGTAGCCGTCCCAGTGCCGTTGCTGCTGGCGCTGCGGAATGATGATGTCCAGCGACTTGCCCAGGGCCTCGGCCTCGGTGTAGCCGAACATGCGCTCGGAGGCGGGGTTCCACAAGATGATCGTGCCTTTGGCATCGGACGCCATGACGGCGTCCCCGACCGCCGCCACGAGTTCCTTGAAGTCGATTGTCGATTGCATTCGGTCTCCTTTTTTTCTGGCTTCGCGGGCGCCCAAATGAAGACGGCGCCCAACATGAACGCCGTCTTGCCCGTCATGAAGGCCGTGGGGCCGGGTTGCGGGTCGTCAGATCACCTCTTTGTCGTGCATCTCTTTGATCTGCGCGGCGCTGTAGCCCAGTTCGGCCAGAACCTCGTCGGAGTGCTCGCCCAGCAGCGGGGAGCCGGTGATCTCCGGCTTCATGTCGGAGAACTTGATCGGGCTGCCGACGGTGTAGTAGCTGCCGCGCGTCTTGTGCTGCACTTCGACGATCGAGCCGCTGGCGCGCAGCGACTTGTCATGCAGCAGTTCCTTCATCGACAGGACCGGGGCGCACGGGATGTCGAACTTGCGCAGGATATCGACGGCTTCGTACTTGGTCTTGTCCTTGAGCCAGTTCTCGATGGTGCCGAAGATTTCCATGATGTGCGGCTGGCGCGCCTTGGGCGTGGTGTAAGCCGGGTCTGTCTTCCACTCGGGCTTGCCCAACGCGTCGCAGATGGGCGCCCAGGCGTGGCCCTGCACCGTGAAATAGATGTAGGCGTTGGGGTCGGTCTCGTAGCCCTTGCACTTCAGGATCCAGCCCGGCTGGCCGCCGCCGCCGGCGTTGCCGCCGCGGGGCACCACCTTGTCGTTGAACGCTTCCATCTCGTGCGGGTACTGGGGGTACTCTTCCAGGTAGCCCAGCCTGTCCAGGCGCTGCTGGTCGCGCATCTTGACGCGGCACAGGTTCAGCACGCTGTCCTGCATGGAGACGGCGACTTTCTGGCCCTTGCCGGACTGCTGGCGGCCAATGATGGCCGTGAGGATGCCGATGGCCAGGTGCATGCCGGTGTTGCTGTCGCCCAGGGCGGCGGAGGAGATGGTGGGCTCGGAATGTTCGCCCTTCCACCAGCCGGTGGTCGAGGCGGCGCCGCCGGCGCACTGGGCCACGTTCTCGTACACCTTAAGGTCTTCATAGTGGTGGCCGTCCGAGAAACCCTTGACCGAGGCCAGGATCATCTTGGGGTTCAGTTGCTGGATGCGTTCCCAGGTGAAACCCATGCGGTCCAGCGCGCCCGGGCCGAAGTTCTCGACCATCACATCGGATTCGCGGATCATCTTTTCCAGGACTTCCTTGCCCAAGGGCTTCTTGGTGTCCAGGGTCAGCGAGCGCTTGTTGCTGTTGAGCATCGTGAAGTACAGCGCATCGACGTTCGGGATGTCCTGCAACTGGGTGCGCGTCACGTCGCCGGAGCCGGGTCGCTCGACCTTGATCACGTCCGCGCCGAACCACGCCAGCATTTGGGTGCATGCCGGGCCAGCCTGCACGTGCGTGAAATCGATGATCTTGATGCCGTTGAGTGGTTTGTTGGCCATTGAAATTTCTCCTTGGAGTTGGCTTGGTTACTTCTTCTTCGCGCTTTGCGGATTCAGGCTGGTGATGCGGCCGCTTTCGGTGCCGGCGTTTTCATCGATGATCGCATTGATCAGGGTCGGCTTGCCCGACTTGATGGCTTCGGCCAGGGCTTTTTCCAGCTCAGCCGGATTGTTGGCGATGACGCCGACGCCGCCGAAGGCCTGCATCATCATTTCGTACTTCGCGCCCTTGACGAACTGGGTCGGTGCCATGTCGGTGCCGAGGGGGTTCTTGTCGGTGCCCTTGTAGATGCCGTTGTTGTTGAAGACGATCACGCACACCGGCAGGTTGTAGCGGCAGATGGTCTCCACTTCCATGCCGGAGAAGCCGAAGGCGCTGTCGCCTTCGATGGCGATCACCGGCTTGCCGGTTTCCACCGCGGCCGCGATGGCGAAGCCCATGCCGATGCCCATGATGCCCCAGGTGCCGACGTCCAGGCGCTTGCGCGGCTCGTACATGTCGACGATCGAGCGGGCGAAATCCAGCGTGTTGGCGCCTTCGTTGACGACGATGGCGTCGGGACGGGCCTTCACCTGGTTGCGGATCACGTTCAGCGCGCTGTGGAAGTTCATCGGGCTTGGGTTTGCGCTGAGCGTCTCGGCCATCTTGGAGATGTTCTTGTCCTTGCGCTCGGCGATGCCCTGGGTCCATTCGGCCGGGGGCTTGGCCCAGTTCGAGCCCATGCCCGCCAGCAGCGCCTGCACGCAGGAGCCGATGTCGCCGACCAGCGGAGCGGCGATCGGCACGTTGCTGTCCATCTCGGTGGGCGAAATGTCGATCTGGATGAACTGCCGGGAGTCGGCGTTGGCGCCGCCCCAGGTCTTTCCCTTGCCGTGTGACAGAAGCCAGTTCAGGCGCGCGCCCACCAGCATCACCACGTCGGCCTCGGCCAGGACGTGCGAGCGGGTGGCGGAGGCCGATTGTGAATGCGTGTCCGGCAGCAGGCCCTTGGCCATGGACATCGGCAGGTAGGGGATGCCGGATTTCTCGATCAAGGCGCGGATGTCGGCGTCGGCCTGGGCGTAGGCGGCGCCCTTGCCCAGAACGATCAGCGGGCGCTTGGCACCCTTGAGCAGGTCGAGGGCGCGTTTGACGGCCTCGGGACCGGGAATCTGCTTGGGAGCGGGGTCGACCACCTTGATCAGCGACTTCTTGCCCGCTGCCGCGTCCATCGTCTGGGCGAACAGCTTGGCCGGCAGGTCGAGGTACACGCCGCCGGGCCGGCCGGACAGGGCCGAGCGGATGGCGCGCGCGATGCCCACGCCGATGTCCGCGGCGTGCAGCACGCGGAAGGCGGCCTTGCACAGCGGCTTGGCGATCGCCAGCTGGTCCATCTCTTCGTAATCGCCCTGCTGCAGGTCGACGATCTCGCGCTCGCTGGAGCCGCTGATCAGGATCATCGGGAAGCAGTTGGTGGTGGCGTTGGCAAGCGCCGTGAGGCCGTTCAGGAAGCCCGGGGCCGACACGGTCATGCAGATGCCCGGCTTTTGCGTCAGGAAGCCTGCGGCTGCTGCGGCGTTGCCCGCGTGCTGCTCGTGGCGGAACGAAATCAGGCGCAGGCCCGCGGCTTGCGCCATGCGGGTGAAATCGGTGATCGGGATGCCGGGCAGCGCGTAGATGTTCTCGATGCCGTTGAGCTTGAGCGCATCGATCACGAGGTGGAAGCCGTCGGTCTGCTCGCCTGATTGCGTTTCGTTGGTCATGGATGAAATGTCTCTTCGTTTGACTTGCGATAAAAAATCACCACGCGGCCCCGTGGCCGGTGAGGGCCAGTTTGGGCTGTACGGCCAGGGGCCCGTCCAGAGGCTTTCTGACGTCGGGGTATCATAGGAATCTCCTCTGGTTTCGCCATTGACCTCGGTCAACTTTCTCAATCTGGACGGCCTCTGGCGGGGTGAATCTGCGCCGTATCTGCCCATCCTTATCCATGTCGTCACTGCTAACCCATCCTGAAAGAAACGTCATTCGCGTCCAGCTTGGGCAGAACGCCGTGTTGAAGGGCATGACACCGGCCCAAAGCGCCGAACTCGAGCTTCATCTGTCGATCGTCGACTGTCAGAAAGGAGACCAGCTGCTCAGCCAGGGCGTGCACGAAATGGAGCAGTATTTCGTCCTTGACGGCATCCTCAAGCGGGTAGTAGCCAACCAGGAGGCCAAGGAGATGATCCTGCGCTTTGCGGATGAGCGCGACATGGAGACCAGCTATGCGGCTTGGCGGCTCGGCACGCCGACGCCTTACAGCATCTTTTGCGTTACCAAGGCCCGTGTGGCCAAGTTGCCTATGCCCGAATGGGTGTCGTTCCTGGAGCGGCACCGCGAATTGAAGGAGTCGTTCGAGTACGCGGTGATGCGGCTGATGAGCGAAATCATGGCGCACACCATTACTTTGCACCTGCTGGACGCGCCTGGACGGGTCAAGCGATTCCTGCGCAAGCACCCTGAACTGTTCGACCGTATTCCGAAAAAGGAACTTGCGTCTTATCTGAACCTGTCGGCGGAAACTCTGAGCCGGCTCAAGCACGACGGGAAAATATGACCCGCCCCCGAAGCGGCCTGCGGCCGATGCCCCCTCGGGCTTCGCCCTCTCCCCCTCGAGGGGGAGCCACCAGCGGCCCGGCAAAGCCGGTTCCGCGGTGGCCCCGATAGCGGCGACTGGGTCAGTCCCCGGAATTTGTCATCTGCTTGCGCCGCATCGGCTTCAGCACGAACCAGGCCATCAGCGCCGCGATGGCGTTCATGATGCTGGCGACGATGAACACTGCATGCCAGCTGCCGGTGGCGGCCATCAACACACTCGAGAGAGGCACCAGCAGCGATGCCGTGCCCTTGGCGGTGTAAAGCAAGCCCGCATTGGCCGCTGCGTACTTGGAGCCGAAGGTATCCGCGCAGGTCGACGGGAACAAGCTGTAGATCTCGCCCCAGGCGAAGAACACCAGGCCGGTCAGGATGACGAAGGCCACGGGGTTCTGGCCGAAGGTGTACAGGGACAAGATGCCGACGGCTTCGAGTGCGAAGGCGATGAACATGGTCTGCTCACGGCCGATCTGGTCGGACACCCAGCCGAAGAAGGGCCGTGTCAATCCGTTGAGCACGCGGTCGATCGCCAGGGCGAAGGTGAGCGCCGGTAACACCAGGCCCATGATGTTGACCGGTACGTCGCCGATCTTGAAGTCCTTGGCGATCGGGCCGAGCTGCGCGGTGGCCATCAGCCCGCCGGCGGCCACCATGACGAACATGATGTACATCACCCAGAACACGGGCTTGCGCACGACTTCGCCCGGGGTGTAGTCACGCTTGGTCTGCTGCACGTTGATCGTGGACAGCGCCATCTTCTTGGATTCGGGCGCGCGCACCAGGAACCATGCGAGCAGGAAGACGATGACGCCCTGGCCGATGCCGAAGTAGAAGAACGCGGCCTCATAGCCGCTGGACTTGATGAAGGCGGAGATCGGGATGATCGTCAGCGCAGAACCGGCGCCGAAGCCCGCGGCCGTCAGGCCCGCGGCCAGTCCGCGGCGGTCCGGGAACCATTTCAACGCGTTGCCGACACAGGTGCCGTATACGGCGCCTGCACCGACACCGCCCACCGCGGCGGCGATGTACAGCATGGTCAGCGAATCGGCGTACGAGTTCAATACCCAGCCTAGGCCGCACAGAATGCCGCCGACCAGCACGACCGGACGCGGGCCGAAACGGTCGACCAAATAGCCTTCGATCGGGACCAGCCAGGTCTCAGTCAATACGAAGATCGTGAAGGCGACCTGGATGGCAGCGCGGCTCCAGCCATGCTTGTCGGCGATCGGATTCACGAACAGGGTCCAGCCGTACTGCAGGTTGGCGATCATCGCCATGCAGACGATGCCCATCAGCAGCTGGCCCCAGCGGAAAGCAGGATTGCGGATCCCGGCCGCGGGAAGTCCTGCGTCCATGGTCGCTTCGATTGAATTGCTCATTGATGTCTCCTGGCGGTTCGGTATCTAGAAAAGGAATCCGTGATTCGCGCCTGTTGCGCGGCACTGGATAGCATTCTGTGAGCCCAAACGACGGTGGCTCTTGACCGCGGTCATCAACGCGGGTTTTCACCAATGCGAGAAGGTCATAGGGGTTTACCCTATAATCGGCTGCAGCTCAGTCTCAACTTCGTGAAAGATTCCCATGGCAAACCCTGCCTCGACCTACACCGCAAATTCATTCAAGAACCCGGCCGTTCCGGTCGCCGGCAAATTGCTCGGCGAACTGTTCGCCGCCACGCCCCTTGCCATCTTCGCCGCAGCGCTGAGGACAGCGTTCCCGCAGTCCGGCAAGCGCTGAACGCAGCCTGCCTGGAGCGCAAGCAGTAGGCTTGCCTGCGATCAATTTTCCCGAACTCTCTCATCGTAAATAGCGTATCTCCCTAGGCCAGTTGGCACGTTCGCAACTAGCATGAACTCGAGTTGATTTGCCAACTCCCGGCCCGCACTCATTGACGAGCCGGTTCACATAAACAGGAGACATACGATGAAGACAAGGCTGTTGTGTGCTTGCTTGCTTGCCTGCGGCTTCTCTGCTCAGGCTCAAACCTGCGAAGGCGGGCTTTATCTCAACCCGCAGGTCATCCGGGGCGAAGGCACGTCCCAGACCGAGAGCGCGTTGAAGGAACTGATTGAATTCGTGCGACCCACCGGCCTGTCGGTTTCGCCGGTTCTGAACGTCAGGGAAACGCAGGACGTCCTGGCTGCGCTCAAGAGGCCCGCACCCCCTTGCTGGGTCTACGGCAACCCGGTCGTCGGCCTGGCGTCGGGCTATCGGCCGGTTGCGGTCAACATGGACCCGATCGAGTCGGCGGTCCTGATACTCGGCGACATCGGCACAGTGAAAGACGGCAAGCCGGTCGAGCTGAAGAGTCTGCCGCCCGAACAGCAGGCCAAGGTGCTCGCCAAGCTCAAGTCCACCAACTGTTTCGGAATGAAAAGCGGCGTGACCACCTCGTTGGTGAAGGCCCAGAAGCTGTGCGGCACCGTGACCGAGGTGCTTCCGGCGCAGGGGCTTGGGCAAAGCTACCTTCCCACGAAGGCGGCGTTCCAGTGGCAGGCGGATCGGTGGGTCGGGTTGATCACCCGGTTGCAGACGGCCCAGGCGTCCACCATGAAAACGCACAACGGCACCGACGAGCGGATTCATCTGGCGCAGCTGATCATCGTGCCCGCAACGCACCCGAGTTGGGGCTATGGCCTGTATGTGCGTCCCGACGTTTCAGCGGATGCAACAAGGAAGGCCGGCGCTCTTTTCACGGGCCTCAAGGCCGGCAACCCGCTGCTGTTGAAGGCATTGGACCTGGGAAGCAAGTTCAGCTTCGAAGCACCTTCCGAAGCCGCCGTGCAGGCCATGAAAAAGGCACTGGAAACCAGCTGATCGCGATGCCGGGGCGCCGCCCCGGCGCGTAAACCGGTCAGGAGGCGGTAGCCTGCATCCGCACTTGGCCCTTTTCTTCGTCCATCGTCTTGGCGAGCAGCTTGACCAGCGCGTAGACCGTGTCGATGTGCGGTGTCGGCGTCTTCGTCAGGCGTCCGAGCTCCACCACCGATCCCACCAGCGCGTCGATTTCCGGCGCGCGGCCGGCCTCGATGTCCTGCAGCATGGACGTCTTGTGCTTGCCGACTTT
>JAQGMS010000103.1 GCA_028292245.1 Ramlibacter sp. | reverse complement strand
TGTCCATGCGCTTGACGGTGCCCACGAAGATCTTGTCGCCGCGCGACATGAAGTCGTTCAGCAGCATCTCGCGCTCGGCGTCGCGGATCTTCTGCAGGATCACCTGCTTGGCGGCCATCGCGCCGATGCGGCCGATCGGGACCGACTCCACCGATTCCTCGATGAATTCACCCTCTTCGACATCGGCAATGCGCTCTTTCGCATCCATCAACAGTTCCTCGGCGTCCGGATTCTGCAAGCCCGCTTCGTCCGGCACCACCAGCCAGCGCCGGAACGTCTCGTAGTCCCCGCTGTCGCGGTCCACGGACACGCGGATATCCACTTCGCCCGAGTAGAGCTTCTTGGTGGCTTGCGCCAGGGCCGCCTCGACGGCGCCGAACACCACATCCCGCTCGACGTTCTTCTCGCGCGAGATCGCCTCGACCAGCATCAACAATTCGCGATTCATTTCACGACTCTCCTACTGACTGGGGCCTGCGCCCCTTGAAATCAACAACCGGTGCCAGCCGGGCTTCCTTCAGCTCGTCCAGCGTAAAACCCAATGCCTGCAATGGCGCAGGCGCTCTTTTCTTGCTCACCTTCTGGCCCGGCTTCGCAGCCGGCTCGTCGCTCCACACGATCTGCCAGCCGCCGCCAACGCCCCGCTCCAGCGTGCCGCGAAACTTCTTGCGGTTGGCCGCCACCTGTCCGCCGGCCGCCTGGCCCATCCGGGCCTTGAGCGTCACGTCCACCAGCTGCCCGGCGAACCGCTCGAAATCCTTGTCCGTGCGCAAGGGCCTGTCAATGCCCGGCGACGACACTTCCAGCCGCTTGTATTCGGTGCCTTCGACTTCCAGCGCGAACTGTAGTTGCCGCGTGACCTTCTCGCAGTCCTCGACGTTGACGAACTGCTCTTGCGCCGGATTCCACGGCAGGTCGATCGTGATGCGCAGCAAGCCCCCGGCGGAGCGTTCGACCTCCACCAGTTCGTAACCCAAGCCGGTTACCGTTTGCTCCACGATGTCCTGAAATGCCACTGCCGGTACGTGCCTCGCTCTACCTTTGAACCAATAAGCGATCGACCAAAAAAAACGGGCGGTGATTACCCGCCCGTTTGGTCGTGAAGCAATTATTGTACCTCGTAACGCCTTGATTTGCAACGGTTCGGGATGCCGAAACCGGGTTGGCTACTCGGAAACCCGGCCTCGCAATACCTTGACTTGCGAGCGCAGGTTCTTGGCCTCGAGGCGGCGTCTTTTCGACGCCTTGGTCGGCTTGGTGGGCCGGCGCAGCCGCGGCGGCGCGGCCACGCTGTCCACCACTTCCTGCAGGCGGCCCAGGGCCTCGGCCCGGTTCATGTCCTGGCTGCGGTGGGTCTGGGCCTTGATGACCAGCACGCCATCCCGGGTAATCCGCTGGTCGGGCAGCGCCAGCAGCCGCTCCTTGTGGTCCTCGGCCAAGGATGAGCTGGGGATGTCGAAGCGCAGGTGGATCGCGCTGGAGACCTTGTTCACGTTCTGGCCGCCGGCACCTTGTGCCCGCACGGCCGTAATCTCGACCTCCGATTCGGGGATCACGGTGCCGCTTGCCGGGGTCGCCATGGCATCCATCAGGAAGCGGCCGCGACCAGTGTGCGGGTGTAGTCCTGCTGCGGCGCATCCAGCACCTGCCCCACCGGGCCGGTTTCCAGGATGTCACCGTCCTTCATCACCACCACGTCGTGCGCCATCGCCCGGATCACGTCGACGTCGTGGGTGATGAGGAGATAGCTCAGGCCCTTTTCCCGTTGCAGCCGTTGCAGCAGTTTCAGCACCTGCTGCTGGATGGTCACGTCCAGCGCGCTGGTGGGCTCGTCCAGGATCAGCAACTGCGGGTTGACGATCAGCGCCCTCGCGATGGCCAGGCGCTGGCGCTGGCCGCCCGAAAATTCGTGCGGGTAACGCTGCAGCAGCCCGGAGAACTGTTGCTCGGACAACCCGACGTCGTCCAACACCTGGATCACGCGTTCGCGCCGGCCGGCTTGGCCCAGCTGCGGCTCGTGAACCAGCAGCCCCTCGCCGACAATCTCCTCCACGGTCATTCGGGGCGACAGCGACGAGAATGGGTCCTGGAACACCACCTGCACAACCCGGCGGATGGCCTTGTTGCCGGCCGCGTCAGGACCCCAGCGGGTTCCCACGACGTCCAGTTCGCCCCGGTGCGGCATCAGGCCCAACGCGGCCAGGGCCAGCGTCGATTTGCCCGAGCCCGATTCGCCCACCACCCCCAGCGTGCGGCCCGGCGCGATGGAAAAGGCCGCGTTCTTGACGGCGGCGAATTCGCCCTTGCGGAACCAGCCGCGGATGCCCGGAAGCGAAACTGGATAGCTCACCTGCATGCCACCGGCCTGCATCACCGGCGGCCCGGCCGGCGCCGGCCCTTCCACCACGTCACGCTGCGGACGGCTGTCGATGAGCTTTCGTGTGTACGGATGCTGCGGGTCGGCAAAGATCGCGGCCACCGGCCCCTGCTCGACCAGGTAACCGTTCTCCATCACCGCCACCCGGTCCGCGAACTTGCGCACCAGGTTCAGGTCGTGCGTGATGAGCAGCATGGCCATCCCGTTGTGGCGTTGCACCTCGCTCAACAGATCCAGGATTTGCGTGCGCAGCGTGACGTCCAGCGCCGTGGTGGGTTCGTCCGCCAGCAACAGCCTGGGACGTCCCGACAATGCCATCGCGATCATGGCGCGTTGCCGCTGGCCGCCGGAGAGCTGGTGCGGGTAAGCCTGGGCACGCCGCTGCGGCTCGGGAATGCCGGTGGCGCGCAGCGCCTCGATCGCCGCGTCCCAGGCTTCGCGGCGGGTCAGGCCTTCCTTGAGCTGCAACACCTCGGCGATCTGGTCGCCCACGGTATAGAGCGGATTCAGCGCGGTCATCGGCTCCTGGAAGATCATCGCGATTTCGCGGCCCCGTATGGCCAGCAGTTCGCGCTCGGGCATCGCCAGCAGATCACGCGCCGGCTCGTTGTCGGAGCCGGCAAACAGCGCGGAGCCGCTGACATCCGCGTTCTGCACCAGGCCCAGCAGGCTGAGTGCCGTGACGGTCTTGCCCGAGCCGGACTCGCCCACCAGCGCGAGTTTTTCGCCGGGCGCGACGGTGAAGTCGACGCCATGCACGACCTCCTTGCCGCCGAAAGCGATCCGCAGTCCCTTGACATCCAGCAGCAGCGGCGCCGTCATTTTTCGGCCTTGCGCGGATCGAGGGCGTCGCGCAGCGCGTCGCCCATGAACGTCAGCAGCAGCAGCGTGCCGACCAGCACGACGAACGTGGACAGCGAAATCCACCACGCGTCGATGTTGCTCTTGCCCTGGCTCAAAAGCTCGCCCAACGAGGGCGTGCCGGGGGGCACGCCCAACCCCAGGAAGTCCAGCGAGGTCAGCGCCAGGATCGCGGCGCTCATGCGAAACGGCAGGAAAGTGACCACCGGTGTCATGCTGTTGGGCAGGATGTGCCGCCACATGATGCGGCCGTTGCCCACGCCCAGCGCCCGCGCCGCGCGCACATAGTCCATCTGGCGGTTGCGGAAGAACTCCGCCCGCACGTAGTCCGACAGGCCCATCCAGCCGAACAGGCTGAGCAAGATGATCAACAGCGCGACGCTGGGCGCGAACACCGCGCTGAAGATGATGAGCAGATACAGCTCGGGCATGGAGCCCCAGATCTCGATGAACCGCTGGAACGCCAAGTCGGTCTTTCCGCCGAAAAAGCCCTGGATCGCCCCCGTGAACACGCCGATGGCGACACCGATGGCGGTGAGCGCCAGGCCGAACAACACGTTCAACCGGAAACCGTAGAACAGTTGGGCCAGCAGGTCGCGGCCGCGCTCGTCCGTGCCGAGCAGGTTCTCGCGTGACGGCGGCGCGGGATTGGGCTGCTTGGCGAAATAGTTCAGCGTCCTGGGCCCGTAGGGGATCGGCGGATAGATCGCCCAGTTGTCCCCTTCCGTCAGCTTTTGCCGGATGAACGGGTCGAGATAATCGGTCGCGGTTTCGAAGTCTCCGCCGAAGGTCTTCTCGGGATAGGTGCGATCCATTGGAAAATAGAACTCTCCGTTGAACCGCACGACCAGCGGCTTGTCGTTGGCCACGACATCGGCGAACAGGCTGAGGACCACCAGTACCGAGAAAATGATCAGGCTCCTGTACCCCAGCTTGTTGCGCTTGAAGCGCCGCCAGGCCCGCGCGCCCGGGCTTTGCGGCAGGTGGGGGTTAGTCAAACTTGACACGGGGGTCGACCCAGACATAACAGAGATCGCTGATCAACTTGGTGACCAGGCCGATCAGCGTGAAGAAGTAAAGCGTGCCCATGACGACAGGGTAGTCGCGGCGGATCACGCTCTCGTAGCTCAACAAGCCGAGCCCGTCGAGGGAGAACAGGGTTTCGATCAACAGCGAACCGGTGAAGAACGCGCCGATGAACGCGGCCGGGAAACCGGTGACGATCGGAATCAGCGCGTTGCGGAAGATGTGCTTCCACAGCACCCGCCGCTCGCTCAGGCCCTTGGCGCGAGCCGTCAACACATACTGCTTGCGGATTTCCTCCAGGAAGGCGTTCTTGGTGAGCATGGTCGTGACGGCGAAGCTGCCCATGACCATCGCGACGACCGGCAGCGTGATATGCCACAGGTAGTCGACGATTCGAGCGCCCCAGCTCAATTCGTCCCAGTCCGAAGAGGTCAGGCCGCGCAGCGGAAACCACTGCAATTGCCCGCCGAAGATCACGAGCAGAGCCACACCCAGGACAAACCCGGGAATCGCATAGCCGAGCAGCACCAGCAAAGTCGTTACGAGATCGAATCGCGACCCGGCGCGCACGGCCTTGGCCACGCCCAGCGGCACCGCTATCAGGTAACTGATGAAGAACGTCCACAGGCCCAGGCTCACCGAAACCGGAAGCTTTTCCTTGATCAATTGCCAGACGTCCTTGTTCTGGAAGAAGCTGCGGCCCAGGTCGAAGCGCGCGAAGTCGCCCATCATCTTCCAGAAGCGCTCGGCCGGCGGCTTGTCGAAGCCGTAGAGCGCCTTGATCTGCTCGATCTTCTTGGGATCGACGCCTTGCCCGCCGCGATAGCCGCCGGCCTCGCCGCCGGTGCCGCGGCGTGCTTCAGCAATGTAGCGCTCCACGGGTCCGCCGGGAACGAACTGGGTGACGATGAAGGTCACCACCAGCACACCGAACAGCGTGGGCAGCATGAGGAGAACCCGTTTTGCGATGTAGGCGAACATGGCGATCCTCTACTTCGACGTGATGGGCGGCATGCGCGCCCACCACACCGTCATGGGCCAGAGCATGTACGGTATGCCTTCGGGCGGATGTGGCGGCACCACGGCGGGTCGCTCGAGGCGCCAGGGGCTGTACGCGACGCGCACGTCGCGGTTCGTCCAGCCCGGAATGAGGTAGTGCCCGTGCGCCACTGTGCGGTCCAGCGCGCGGCATGCCGCAATGTACTCGTCCCGACTTTCGGCCGCGCCGATGCGAACGATGAGCGCGTCGATCGCCGGCACCTTGACGCCGGCCAGGTTGGCCGAGCCAGGGGTGTCGGCCGCCTTGCTGCCGAAGAGGTCGACGTACTCCGACCCGGGGAAATGCGTGCCGGGGTAGTTGATAAGCACCATCTCGAATGAAAAGGAGTCGAGTCGCTCCTGGTAGAGCGCATAGTCGACTTCCCGCAGGGTCAGCGCAATCCCGAGTTTGGCGAGCGCGCGCTGCCAGGCAGCAATGAGGGTTTCCGATCTGCCTTCGGTGCTGTCGAGCAGGTCGACTGTCAATGCTTCGCCTTTCGCGTTGCGCACGGCGCCATCGCGGAATGTCCAGCCAGCTTGCGCGAGCAATCCCCGTGCGCGCACCAGGTTGGCTCGCAGCGAATCATTGCCATCGGTACGCGGCGGAATCGCCATGGACCCGAAGGTCTCCGGCGGGAGTTGGGCGCGGAAAGGTTCGAGCATTGCGATTTCCTGCGATGACGGCAGGCCGTTGGCCTCGCAATCGGTGTTGCCGAAAATGCCCTTGACCCGCGTGTACGAGCCGCGAAACAGCTGGCGGTTCATCCACTCGTAATCCATCGCCAGTTCCAGCGCCATCCGTACCCGCCGATCCTGGAATTTTGGCAGTCGGGCGTTGAGCACGTAGCTCTGGAACCCATCCGGCGTGCGATGCATGAAGGGGCTTTTGACCAGTTCGCCGCGCTCGATCCGCGGTCCGTTCAGACGGCGGTTCCAGTCGCCGGCAGAGAAGAACTGCATCAGGTCGAATTCACCGGCCTTCAGCGCCTCCAGCTGCGCGGTGTTGTCCCGGTAAATCTTGACCGTGATCCGATCGAAGTTGTTCATCCCGCGGCGTACCGCCAGTTCGCGGCCCCAGTAGTTGGGGTCGCGAACGAAAGTGATGTCCTTGCCGAACCGCACGGGCCCGATGCGGTAGGCGCCGCTGGCGATGGGAATGTCCGTGACCACCTGGTCGAACGGCTTCGTCTTGCCGCCTTCCATTCCCCACTTGGTGCTGAAAACGGGCAGACCGCCCACTACCAGCGGCAGTTGCCGATCGCGCTTCTTGAAACGGAAGCGCACCGTGCGCTCGTCCAGCACGTCGCAGCCCGCCACATCGGCCAGCAACGTCGCATAGGCGGGCGTCGCGTACTTGGAGATCAGCGTGTCGTAGCTGTGCTTCACGTCCGCGGCGCGAACGGGTTCGCCGTTGTGAAAGCGCGCTTGCGGCCGCAGGCGGAAGGTCGCCGAAAGACGATCGGCCGCCACTTCGACATCCTCGGCCAGCAGTCCGTACCCGACACCGACCTCGTCCATCGGACCGGTCAGCAGGCTCTCGAACAAAAGCTCGGCCAGGAACGAGGGCGCCTGGCCCTTGAGCGTGAAGGGGTTGTACTTGTCGAACGTCGAGATGCGCGAGCCCGCGACCAGCCGCATCTCTCCGCCCTTGGGCGCCTGCGGGTTCACGTACTCGAAGTGGTCGAAACCGGGGGCGTACTTGAACGTATCCCACACGGCGTAACCCGGCGCGGCCCAGCACGGCACGCCCAACAGCGCAGCCAGGAACAACAACAATGCTCGCATGCGACAATTCTGCACAGATTTTTTCTATCAAAGAGACCTATGGGCTTCCTGGCTGGCAAGAAATTGTTGATCACCGGCGTGCTGTCGAACCGTTCGATCGCTTACGGCATCGCCCGGGCCTGCCACCAGCAGGGCGCGGAACTGGCCTTCAGCTACGTCGGCGACCGCTTCAAGGAGCGCATTACCGAGTTCGCCGCCGATTTTGGCTCCAAGCTGATTTTCGACTGCGACGTTGGTGACGATGCGCAGATAGCGAAGCTGTTCACCGACCTGTCGGCCAGCTGGCCGAAGTTCGACGGCTTCGTGCACAGCATCGGCTTCGCGCCGCGCGAAGCGATCGCCGGCAACTTCCTGGATGGGCTGTCGCGCGAGGCTTTCAAGATCGCCCACGACATCAGCGCCTACAGCTTTCCGGCCATGGCCAAGGCCGCCCTGCCGATGCTCAACGACAAGTCCGCCCTGCTCACCCTGACCTACCTGGGCGCCATGCGGGCCATCCCCAACTACAACACGATGGGGCTGGCCAAGGCCAGCCTGGAAGCCTCGGTCCGCTATCTGGCCGAGGCCGTGGGCCGCCTGCCCGACGGGCGCGGCATGCGTGTCAATGGCATCAGCGCGGGGCCGATCAAGACCCTGGCCGCCAGCGGCATCAAGGACTTCAGCAAGCTGCTCAACGTGGTGGCCAACGCGGCGCCGTTGCGCCGCAACGTGACCATCGAGGACGTTGGCAACGTCGCCGCGTTCCTGCTCAGCGATCTCGCCGGCGGCGTTACCGCTGAAATCACCTACGTGGACGGCGGCTTCAGCCACACCGCCGTGGCGATTCCCGAATAGAAAAAGCGCCACCTGTCCCGCGCTTACGAGGCGCGGAACAGGTGGGCGAAGCTGCGGCTGACCTCGAGCACCTCGGCGTGCCCGTCAATTTGCACCCGCTGGCGACCGGTATCGTCGCGGGTCACTGCCGCAATAGCGCTCAAGTTGACGATCGTGGAGCGGTGGATCTGCCAGAACTGCTGGCTGTCCAGCCGCGGCATCAACTCGCGGATCGGTGTGCGGATCAGCGCTTCCTGGTCGCGCGTCTGCACCCGCGTGTACTTTTCGTCGGAGCGGAAGAACAGGACGTCCTTCACGTCGATCAGGCGCGTGGTCGACCCCACCGTGCACTGGATCCACCGCATCGGGGGATCGGCCGCGGCGCCACGCACCATCGACTGCTGCGCACGCAGGAATTTCTCCAGCAATGTGTCCAGGGCCGCTTCCCCCGCGGGCGTGCCCTTGGCCGGCTCCTGCGCGGGGCGCGACTGCAGCCGGGCCTTGACCCGTTGCGCGGTCTGGGCGAGCCGCTCGGCCTCGACGGGCTTGAGCAGGTAATCCAGGGCTCCCTGCTCGAACGCGGCCACCGCGTATTCATCGTAGGCCGTCACGAAAACAATTTCGCCCGCCCATGACGGCAAGGTGATGATTTCCCGGGCGGCTTCCAGGCCGGTGAGCCCGGGCATGCGGATGTCCAGGAAAGCGACGTCGGGCGCGAGTTCGTCGGCTTTGTCGACCGCTTCCTGCCCATCGCGCGCCTCGCCGCAGATCACCAGGTCGGGCCAGACCTCGGCAAGCCGGCTCTTGAGCTGTTCGCGCAGCAGCCGCTCGTCGTCGGCAATCAACGCCCTCAGGGGGCGGGACGGATTGGCGTCGGCCGTCATGCCGGGTTCCTCGCCGGGGATCCGCCCTCCTCGGCCGCGAGCGCGTCGGGGCCGACCTGGTAAGGCACGGATATCTTCACGGAGGTGCCGGTGTCCGGATCGGAGCGCAGCATCAGCCGGCTCTTGCCGGGATACAGCACGGCCAGGCGCTCGCGGATGTTCTGCAGGCCGATGCCGGTGCCCGACGTCGGGCCATCGAGCAGTTCGCCATCCGGCACGCCGACACCGGTGTCGCTGACCTCGACCCACAACTGCGCGTTCTGCACTCCCGCGGCAACGCGGACCTTGCCGCCATCCGGCTTGGGCTCGATCCCATGCTTGATCGCGTTCTCGACCAGCGACTGCAGCATCATCGGCGGGAATTCGGCGGTCTCCAGGCCTTCGGGCACGGCGATCTCCACTTCCAGCCGGTCTTCGATCCGCATCTTGATCAGCTCGAGATAGGAGCGGATCAGGCGCAGTTCGCGCCCCAGCGTGGAAGACCCTTGCCGCATCTGCGGCAGCGCGCCGCGCAGGTAGGTGATCAGGGCCTTTTGCATGCGCGAAGCGCGTGGCGGCTCGGTCTCGATCAGGTAATCGACCGCCGACAAGGTGTTGAACAGGAAATGGGGCTCGACCTGGGCCTGCAGCACCTGCAGGCGCGCCTGCACCAATTGCCGCTCCATGGCCTCGCGCTCGGCCGCATCGACGGCGGTGCGGACCTTGGCGTCGGCCTGCGCAACCTTGCGGACAACGATCTTCGCCGCGGCGAGATAGGCGAACAGCACGACCATGACGACCCCCGCGATGTCGCCCAGGATGCCGCGCGCGGTAATGATCTGCTGGCCGACGACCGTGTCTTCCTCGTCGTTGCCATCGGCCTGGTTCGACGCCGAGTCCTCGTCGGCGCCGGACGCCGCGGCCGCGGGAGGTTCGGCCGGCGTCGCGCCAGGCGGCGCCGGAACCGGTGGTTTCGGCGGATGGGCCGGTATCACCACGCTGTTGCCGTTCGGCCCCTTCATGATCTTGATGCCGTCGCGCCCACCGATCGTGACGAGGACGTCCTTTTCCTTGCCTGCGATCCGCACCTTGTCGTGCTTGAGGTGCAGCAGGTCCTCGATGATGGCGCCGGCAACCAGGATCACCAGGAACAGCACGATCAGGCGCCACCAGGACATCGACGATGCCCATTGCGAAACCTGGGTGTTCAGGCGGCCGAGCCAGCCGATCAGTGAGTCGCGGTTCGGATTGGAGTCGCTTCGCTGCGCGGTCATTGCTTGAGAGTAACCGGAATTGCGGCCGTATTTTCGGCGGTCGTGGTTGCCGGGGTGCTCTCCAGGGAATCACGGTGGCCGACGATGATGACCGTCGGCAGCGTGATGCGGGTCACGTTGGCCTGGCTCGCCGCGGCGGCGTTGACCGGACTGTCGGGCGTGATGGCCCAGGCGGCGATGGACAGCCAGATGGTGGCGGTAAAAGCCGCCGCCGCCGCCGTCAGCCCCAACTCGATGACGCCCTCGGACATCCGCGAGCCTTGGAATTGGGCGCCGGCGATGCTGGTGAACTTGTTCATGAAACTCCTCCGATGGGGCCAGGTTTTGGCCCGATGGGAGGAATGTAGGGATCCGCAAACCGGATTGCACGCGCCTTGCGACAGACTGCGGAACAGCGCGACAGACCGCCGGAAACGAGGATTGGCGGCGGCCGGCGCGGGCCGGCCCGCGGCTCAGACCTTCACGCAGTCGGCGTAATAGCGCAACTTGCCGTCCGGGCCGGCTTCCTCGACCAGGCCGTGGATGTCGGTTTCGAAGCCCGGGCACTGGGCGTTGAACTCGCGCGAGAACTTCAGGGAGTCGACGATCTTCTTGTTGAAAACCTCGCCGGGGATCAGCAACGGGATGCCCGGCGGGTATGGCGTGACCAGCGAGGTGGTGATGCGGCCCTCCAGGCTGTCGATCTCCACCCGCTCCGTCTTGCGGTGGGCGATGTAGGCGAAGGCGTCGCTGGGCTTCATGGCCGGCGTCAGGTCCGAGAGATACATCTCCGTGGTCAGCCGCGCGATGTCGTACTTGGCATAGAGCTCGTGCACGAACTGGCAGAGGTCGGCCAGGCCCATGCGCTCGTAGCGCGGGAACTGCTGGCAGAACTCCGGCAGGATGCGCCACATCGGCTGGTTGCGGTCATAGTCGTCCTTGAACTGCTGCAAGGCGGTGAGCAGCGTGTTCCAGCGGCCCTTGGTGATGCCGATGGTGAACATGATGAAAAAGCTGTACAGGCCGGTCTTCTCCACGATGATCCCGTGTTCGGCCAGGAAGCGCGTCACGATGCTGGCCGGGATGCCGGTCTTGGCGAACTTGCCGTTCAGGTCCAGGCCAGGCGTGACGATGGTGGACTTGATCGGGTCCAGCATGTTGAAGCCTTCGGCCAGGTTGCCGAAGCCGTGCCACTTGGCCGTGCGCGCCTCGCCCTTGATGATCCAGTCGTCGGCGCGGCCGATGCCCTCTTCCACCAGCTTGTCCGGCCCCCAGACCTTGAACCACCAGTCCTTGCCGTACTCCTGGTCCACCTTGCGCATGGCGCGGCGGAAGTCCAGTGCTTCCAGGATGGATTCCTCGACCAGGGCCGTGCCACCCGGTGGCTCCATCATCGCCGCCGCCACGTCGCAGCTGGCGATGATCGAATACTGCGGGCTGGTCGAGGTGTGCATCAGGTAGGCCTCGTTGAACAGGTGGCGGTCCAGCTTCCTGTTCTGCGAATCCTGCACCAGCACATGGCTGGCCTGGCTGATCCCGGCCAGCAATTTGTGGGTGGATTGGGTGGCGAAGGTCAGGGACTCCTTGGGCCGGGTGCGGCTCTTGCCCATCGCGTGATAGGTGCCGTAGAACTTGTGGAAGGCCGCGTGCGGCAGCCAGGCCTCGTCGAAATGCAGGGTGTCGACGTAGCCATCGAGCATCCCCTTGATGGTCTCGGTGTTGTAGATCACGCCGTCGTAGGTCGATTGCGTCAAGGTCATCACGCGCGGCTTCACCTTGTCCGCGTCCACGCCCTTGAGCAGCGGATTGGCCGCGATCTTGGCCCGGATCGCCGCCGGCTCGAACTCGCTTTGCGGGATCGGGCCGATGATGCCGAAGTGGTTGCGCGTGGGCTTCATGAACACCGGAATGGAGCCGGTCATGATGATCGCGTGCAGGATCGACTTGTGGCAGTTGCGGTCCACCACCACCACGTCGCCGGGCGCCACGGTGTGGTGCCAGACCATCTTGTTGGACGTGCTGGTGCCGTTGGTGACGAAAAAGCAATGGTCGGCGTTGAAGATGCGCGCGGCGTTGCGTTCGCTCGCCGCCACCGGGCCGGTGTGGTCCAGCAGCTGGCCGAGTTCATCCACCGCGTTGCAGACGTCGGCGCGCAGCATGTTCTCGCCGAAGAACTGGTGGAACATCTGGCCGACCGGGCTCTTCAGGAACGCGACGCCGCCTGAATGACCGGGGCAGTGCCAGGAGTAGGAGCCGTCCTCGGCGTAATCGAGCAGCGCCTTGAAGAATGGCGGCTGCACGCCTTCCAGGTAGCTCTTGGCCTCGCGGATGATGTGGCGCGCCACGAACTCCGGCGTGTCCTCGAACATATGGATGAAGCCGTGCAGCTCGCGCAGGATGGCGTTGGGGATATGGCGCGTGGTCTTGGTTTCGCCGTAGACGTAGATCGGCACGTCGGAATTCTTGCGGCGCACTTCCTCGATGAAGCTGCGCAGGTTCAGCACCGCCGGGTCCAGGTCGGGGCCGGGCGTGAACTCCTCGTCGTCGATCGACAGGATGAAGGCGCTGGCCCGGCTTTGCTGCTGGGCGAACTGCGACAGGTCGCCGTAACTCGTCACGCCGAGCACCTCGAATCCCTCGGTCTCGATGGCTTGGGCCAGCGCGCGGATGCCCAGGCCGGAAGTGTTCTCCGAGCGGTAGTCTTCGTCGATGATGACGATGGGAAAGCGGAACTTCATGGGCGGGCCTTTCGCTGGGGCGGCCGAAAAAAAAGAAAACAGGCGCGAAGTGTATGAAATAACCCGCCGACTTCTTGCGCTGCCGTGTAATTGACCCAAAATGTGGTGCGCTCAACACAACACAAGGACGGAGGGGCAATGCCTGATTCCACCATCTGGTGGCTGCTGACCGGCACGGCGGTGGCGGTCGAGTTGCTGACCGGAACTTTCTACCTGCTGATGCTGGCCATCGGCCTGGCTGGCGCCGCGCTGGCGGCGCACGCCGGCGCCGGCACGTCCACCCAGTTGCTCATCGCGGCAGCCGTCGGCGGCGGCGCCGTGGCCGCCTGGCACCTGCTTCGGCCCAAACAGCCCGCCGGCCCCGCAAGCGCCAACCGCGACGTGAATCTGGACATCGGGGAAACCGTCCAGGTGGATGCGTGGAACGCCGACGGCACCGCGTCGATCAAATACCGCGGCGCGAACTGGACCGTGATCGCGACTCCGGGCAGCGGGCACGAGGCCGGGCCGCATCGCGTGCGCGAAGTCGTCGGCAGCCGCCTGGTGGTCGAGAAAATCTGAAATTTTCGAGGAGGAAAGTCCAATGGAAGTCGCCATCGTTGTTCTTGTCATCGCCATCATCTTCGTGATGCGGTCGATCAAGGTCGTGCCGCAGCAGAACGCCTGGGTGGTCGAGCGCCTGGGGAAATACCACGCCGCCCTGGCGCCGGGCCTGAATTTCCTGGTGCCCTTCATCGACAAGGTGGCCTACAAGCACAGCCTGAAGGAAATCCCGCTGGACGTGCCCAGCCAGATCTGCATCACGCGCGACAACACACAGCTGCAGGTCGACGGCATCCTGTATTTCCAGGTCACCGACCCGATGCGGGCAAGCTACGGCTCATCCAACTACATCGTGGCGGTGACGCAACTGGCGCAGACGTCGCTGCGCAGCGTGATCGGCAAGCTGGAGCTGGACAAGACCTTCGAGGAGCGCGACATCATCAACGCGCAGGTGGTGCAGGCCATCGACGAGGCGGCGCTGAACTGGGGGGTGAAAGTACTGCGCTACGAGATCAAGGACCTGACGCCGCCCAAGGAAATACTGCATGCCATGCAGTCGCAGATCACCGCCGAACGCGAGAAGCGCGCGCTGATCGCCGCCTCGGAAGGCCGGCGCCAGGAGCAGATCAACATCGCGACCGGCGAGCGCGAGGCCTTCATCGCGCGTTCCGAGGGCGAGAAGCAATCCATCATCAACAAGGCGCAGGGCGAAGCCGCGTCGATCCTGGCCGTGGCCGAAGCGACCGGCCAGGCCATTGAACGCATCGCAGCCGCCATCCGCCAGCCCGGCGGCGACCAGGCGGTGCAATTGAAGGTGGCCGAGAAGGCGGTGGAAGCCTACAGCCACGTCGCGGCCGACGCGACCACGACGCTCATCGTGCCCAGCAACATGACCGAGGTGTCGGCGTTGATTGCTTCAGCGATGAAGATGGTCCAGGGAACGAAGCCGGCCTGAAGCGCGTCGCACCGGCAGCTCACTCCTTCGGCGTGGAGCTCAAGGGACTCGGGCGCGACCGCAGCCCTTGCGGCAGCGAGTTCTCGAACATGTCGGACACCTCGGCGAGCTCTTCGCGCGCCACAGCCTCGCCATGGCTGCTGGCCAGCACCGCCATCAGGTCGCCCCGCAGGAACCACAGGGCCTGCACGTCGGTGGCGTAGCGGATCCGGCGCGCCACGTGCGGGAACCGGTCGGCTCCGACCCGCATCAGCAGCGCGAGCATCGCTTCCCGGATGTCATCGATGGTGACCTCCGGCAGTTCCGTGGCCGGCGCAGAAGCGCCCGCGGAAAAGATCGCATGAAGGCTGCTCCTGAGATTCGGCTTGAACCAACGCATACTGCTTCCCTTTTTTTCGTTTCACTGCCGCCGGGCCGGACCGGCGCCACGGCCGGCCGGGACCAGCCCGAAAATTTCCGTGACTGCTAGCGCGCCGATGGCTTTGAGGTCCTCGTTGCCCGCACCCGTTGAACCGACCAGGTCCTTGACCCTGGAAAAGATGGAGGCGACCAGCACGTCGCGCCCTTCCTTGTCCTGGCGGCGCACGCCGTATTCGAGTTGCTGCCGTTGCGAGTCGCTGAGCTTGCCCACGAGATTGCGGGTGGCCCAGATGGAGCCCGCCCGCCCGATGTTCGAAATCTGCGTCGCGTGGCGCATGGCGTCGCCGAGCACGATGGCGTCAAGGGGGGCGCCGGGCCCGGCAGTGCGGTGCCATTCGTGTCCTTCGTCGATGCCGCTGTTCATGTAGAGCCCGGTGGCCCAGCCCTTGCGCAATTGCCATTCGTTGCTCACGCCGCGCATGGCCTCGCGCACTTCATGGGCGGCGGCGATGGCATTCCACAGGTAGCTGGAGTCCGGCTGCGGAAAGAAGTGGCAGACCATGCCTTCCGCGGGATGCTTTCCGCGGGTTCCTCCGTGGCGCCGGAAGATCGGCTCGGCCGCGGCCCGGATCTGGTCGATCAGTTCGAAATACTCTTCCCCCGGCAGTTCGGACCCCAGGCGGCCGGAGTCCTGCAAATCCATGACGAGAACGGCCACCGGCCCGAACGCCGGCACGCCGGCGCGCGCGGGAGCGGCGGCGGCCGGTGCCGGTTGCGCGAGCAGCGTCGAAACTTCCTCGGCCGCCGCCGTGCCGGGCACATAGACGAACAGGATTCCTTCACGGAAATTCAACGCGTAGAGATAGCAGAGCCGGGCATCACCGGGAGGGCCGGTGACCACCGGGGCGCGGACCACCAGCGGGAATTCGAATCGTTCGGCTTCACCGTACAGCCGCTCGACGACCGCCGCCTGGGCGGGTGCCATGCCGCGGCAAAGGTCGGCAACGCTCGCCCTACGTTGCCTGGCAAGACCCAAGTGCAGCCGCAGGACGGCATTGCGCGATTCGGCGGCTACCTCGAGGCCGGCGTTCGGCTCTTGCAGGACATATTGCAGTACGCCACGCGCGATGGCCGCGGGCGGCAGCGGAGCGTAGTTGGGCCACGCCGTGGAGTTGGCGGCGGCATTCGACCATACGAGTTCGAACCGTTCGTTCACCAGGTAGGCCGGATGGACGACTTCGCCGAAGGACAGACTGGGCATCGTGCGATCGCCCGGTGCCGATCGCACCGCCGGAAAAGAGGATCCCGTCCCGGCGTCGTGGGGCTTCGCCGCCTTGGACGCGCCACCACCGGTGAAGTGCTCCGTGATCCGGGTGATGCTCCAGCCTTCGCGCTTCAGCCGCTGGATTTCCTCGATGCGCTCGACGATGTCCGGGGGGAAGTAGCCGATTCGGGGTGCGGCACCGTCGCTGGGTTGCGGCGGCAGGACCTCCGGCCGGGGCACGATCCCACTACTGATGTAGTTGTTGAGCGTGGCCCGGGAGATCCCCGTCTTTTCCAAAACCTCTTTGCTGGTCAGCAAGATGCCCTCGGCAGTTAGTCTGTCCAATTAGTATTGGACAGTCAGATTGGACTGTCAAGGTATTTAGACAGATGGAGTGCTGCGTGCTCAAATAAGCAACATCTGGCGTGGGCTGGCGCCTGGCTTACGCGGAGGATCGAAGCCCCCGATGTCTGTCTAAACGCAGCTAGACAGTCTTAGACAGACACAATTAGCGTCAAGCCGGGAAGTAGGTCAATCCTGTTTGGGCCAAGCCCACCAGGTTGATCAGCGTCGCGTTCTGGGCGGTATCGGCGGCCAATGTTGTCAGCGTGCCGACCGTCAACGCATGCGAGGTCAGTTGGGAGATGTAGAAGTTCTCCGTGGCGGCCGGTGGCGGCGAGCCGGCGACGTTGCCGTACAGCAAGTCCACCACCGCCTTGTTCGTCGCGCCCGCTCCCAACCGCGCGTCGACCGCCAACTGGGCCAGGGCCGCGTAGGTCATTCCCGCATCCGCGTACTTCAGCCCTATCCCGGAAAGCGTCGGGTTGGACACCGCTCCGGCCCCAAACACCGCCCCCAGCAACTTGGCAACGACGCCCGCGTTGCCCGCAAGGTCCAGGGCCACGCCTTGGTCGGCGAAGCTCAGGCGCTCGATCGACGCCAGCGAATCGGTGCCCTGGGAGCCGCTTGTGTCCACCACCCGGTAGCCGCCGGCCGACGGCGTGACGGTGAAGCCCGCGCGGGCCGAGCCATAGATCGCGGTGTCCAGGCCCGCCCCGCCGTCGATGGTGTCGTTGCCTGCCCCGCCGGTGAGGCGGTTGGCGGCGGCATTCCCGTACAGCACGTCCCCGCCCTGGCCGCCGATGGCGTTCTCGAGGGTGGTGCCGTACGCAATGGCCAGGTTGTCGGTGCCGTCGTAAGTGGGAACGGGGGGCGCGATGGTCCAGTTGTAGCCGGCCGTCGAATCGGCTTCTATCGTGATCTTCGAGAATTCGCCGGCCCGCAGGTCGACGATGCAGCCTTTCGAGAAATTCGAGACCGAGATCGTGTCGTTGCCGCCGGCGTCCCATATCGTGCGAAAGAAGGGTGTCGCCGGGTCGAACGTATAGACGTCGTCGCCGGTGCGATAGGCCATGTTCGCCCCGTACTGGTATTGCATCGCGGCGATGTCGTACAGCATGGGCGTGTCGGCGCAACGCTGAAGGAGTTCCAGGCCACCGAGCCGTTGGCGTAGTGGGTCATCCGGACGAACAGGCTGTGGGGGCCATCGGTGTACGACATCACCGTGTACTGCCGGCTATCGAGAGCCGGGGGAAGGACCGGGTCGTCCTCGAAGGGGTGCTTCAAGCCCAAGGCATGGCCGATTTCGTGGACCAGCGACAGGTAGTTGTATGAACCGGAAGCCCAATTCGAGTCGGTGTAGCCGGACGCCTGGGTGCTGAGCCAGACGTCACCGGCCTGGGGCCAGTACGAGTTGGGATAGTAACCCCAGCCCCAAGCGCCACCGCCACCACTGACCGTTCGCGTGGCGGAAGTCCATGCGAAGCGCAGGTCGCCCACATCCGTCGACGTGTCGGCAACCTCGTGGAACGAAACGTTTGCAACGTCGGCCCACTCGGCAAGAGCACCCCTGACCGCCGCCTGTTGTGTGGCCGTCAGGCCGAAGTGGTAGGTGGCGGTGTTTTCGCCCGTAACCGAATAGGCGGCCCCGCCGTAGCCGTAGAATCCAGCCGCCGCGCCGTTCTGCCATGGGAAGCTGTAGCTGAGGCTCGCGCCCGTTCCCGCCGGCCCTCCCCATTTGGTGAGCCCCAGCAATGCGGCGATATCCGGGTCGCCGGGTTGAGGGAAGTCTGCGGCGTTGGCGGAGGTGGTCGGAGCCGTCATGTGCCCAGCATAAGACCTGGATTGCACACTGTCGAGATGGGTCGTGAGTGCGTATTCTCGAAAGGTTCAGGCATGCGAGCGGTGTATATCAATCTGGAGTCGGCGACGCAGCGCAGGGAACAGCTCGATCGTTCTTTCGCTTCGGCCGACGCCCACGGCTGGGAACTGGAACGATTCGCAGGAATCCGGGTCGCGGATCCGTCGTACTCGGGGCCCAGGCTCCGACACTCCGGCAAAGGGCGGACGCTGAACCTCGCGGAGGAAGGCTGCTATCTCAGTCACCGTGGCGTCGTTGAAAAGCACGCGGCCGGCGGTGAGCCCTTCTTCGTGCTGGAAGACGATGCGGTGTTCGCGCGCTCATCCTTGGCGATTCTCAACGGCTTTCTTTCGTCCAACGCATCGGAGCAATGGGACCTGATATTCACCGACGTCATGGTGCTTTCAGCTTCCAGGATGGTTGATCTCGTGCGGTTGAAGCAGGGCATCGCGCCCCGGACAGTCAAAGTAATCGACCTCGTCGGCGAAAAGTTCGCGGCAGCCTCGGCCTATGTGGTGACGCGCCACGGCGCAAAGAGGCTCCCCGAACTGCTGCAATCCGTCGATTGCGAGAGCCGGCCCTACGACATGGCGCTTCGGGACCTCATCAACCGGCGTTCGATCCGGGCCTGCGTCCTGTTTCCCTTCCTGACCGCCGTCGGCGAGTCCGGCAACGCTTCCCAGATTCAAGATACGGCGACGTCCTCGGCCGACTACCTCTGGAATACCTTCCGCCGGATGGTCTGGATCGGCAGCAACCGTGAAGAGCTCGCCCCCACGATCACCGACATCTCGACCCACTATGTCGACGATGAGGTCCGCGACCTGGGTGTGATTGTTGCGGCAATGGCTTCCAGCCGATTCAAGCTGAAGTGACGGCCGCGGCGGTCAGTTGTTCAGCAGAAGCTGCGCGATGATGCCGGTCGCGATTGCGACTAGCAGGTAATCGCCACCCGATTGAACCCACTGGTATCCACGCGGCGGTGCGCTCAGGCGGTGAGACCGCCAGTCATCCACGACATAGGACCTGTGGCGGTATTCCGGCGGCAGGCGATCGCCCCGGCGAAAGCGGTGGTCCGGGCCGGCTCCCCGGACATCCTGGCCGTAGGTCGCCGCGGCAGGGCCATATTGGCGAACCGCCTCGCGAGTCTGCTGCCGCTGCAATTGCCGCGTTGCGCGCTGCTGGGCCTGCACGTCCCCGTCACCTTGCGCGAAGGCAAAGCCTCCCAGACCCAGCGACGCCGCGATGAGCGAGGAGATGATCGACTTGCTGTTCATGGTGGATTCCATTGATTGGCGATGGCGCCATTATCT
Source organism: Ramlibacter sp. (assembly GCA_028292245.1). Classification (GTDB taxonomy): domain Bacteria; phylum Pseudomonadota; class Gammaproteobacteria; order Burkholderiales; family Burkholderiaceae_C; genus Ramlibacter. The sequence goes on along the minus strand of JAQGMS010000103.1, from coordinate 5,072 downwards.
GCCTCGGCGTTGCCGCGCGGCGTCGGAGCGCACGCCGCGCGCGGGCCATCATTTGACTGTTGCGCAAAGCAAAAACCCGCCTGAGGGCGGGTTTGCATAGTGGCCTGGCGGAGAGGGCGGGATTCGAACCCGCGGAGGGCTATTAACCCTCACACGCTTTCCAGGCGTGCGACTTAAACCGCTCATCCACCTCTCCTGCGAGCCCGCCATTGTAGCAGCGGCACCTGCGCCGGTCAGGCCACCTTGGCGGCCTTGACGCGCCGCGCCTGTTGCGGATTGGCGAGCATCGAGAGCAGCAGGTTGACGTCGGCGGGCTTGACCATGTGGAAGTCGAAGCCCGCCTGCGCGGAGCGCGAGCGGCTCTCGGCTTCGCCGTAGCCGGTGAGGGCGATCAGCAGCGCGTCGCGCGACTCAGGCTGGCTGCGCAGGCGGTGCGCCACCTCGAACCCGTTCATGCCCGGCAGTCCGATGTCCAGCAAGACCACGTCGGGCCGGAAATCCTCGGCGATCTTCAGCGCGGCCATGCCTTCGCTGGCGATCCGCACTTCGAAGCCTTCCATCTCGAGCAGAGTCATCAGCGTTTCGGCAGAAGCGGCCAGGTCATCGACCACGAGGATGCGGGCCGGCGTCTTCGCCGGGCCTGCGGCCTTGCGCGCGCGCGGCGTTGCTGCGGGCTCGTCGGCGACACCCGCCGCATGGGCCGGCAGGCAGACCACGATCTCCGCGCCCTGCCCCACCCCCGCGCTATGGGCGGCCACCCGCCCGCCATGCAGTTCCACCAGATGCTTGACCAGGGTCAGGCCGATGCCCAACCCGCCCTGCGCGCGATCCAGCGACTGGTCGGCCTGGGCGAACAGGTCGAAGATGTGCGGCAGGAACGCCGGGTCGATGCCGGCGCCTTCGTCCTTCACGGAAATCCTGACCTCGCCGTCGGCGTAGCTGCCGGTCAGCGTGATGCGGGTGTGGGGGCCGGAGAACTTCGAGGCGTTGTTGATCAGGTTCGACAGCACCTGGGCCAGCCGCACGGCGTCGCCGTTCAGCACGACGGTCTGCTCGGGCAACTCGACGCGCAATTGCTGGTCGCGGCTGGCGACGCGCGGCGAGCTGGCCTCGACCGAGCGCTCCACCAGCGAACTGAGCGTGAGTTTCTCGGGCTTGACCACGACCTTGCCCTGCACGATGCGCGACACGTCCAGCAGGTCGTCGATGAGACGCGCCATGTGGTCGGCCTGCCGGCCGATCACATCGCGCGCCCAGTTCATCGTGGGCTGCGTGACGTCGTCGCCCTGCATGATGTGCACCGCGTTGCGGATCGGGGCCAGCGGATTGCGCAACTCGTGCGCCAGCATCGCGAGGAACTCGTTCTTGCGGCGGTCGGCCTCCTGAATGGCGGTGTAGAGCCGGGCGTTTTCCATCGCGATGGACGCGCGGCTGACGACCTCCTTGGCCAATGCCACGCGTGAGGAGTCCAGGCTTGCCAGTGGCGCTTGCAGGATCAGGGCTCCCCGTACACGTCCGCCCGCCAGCAAGGGGCAGATCGCGGCGGCCTCGTCGCCTTCGTGCCAAAGCTCGAAACTCTTCTGCTGCAGGGCCTGCTCCAGCGCGTCGCGCAAGCCGGAAGGCAGGGTTTCAGGCCCGCCACCCGCCGTCGGCGGATGCGTTTCGATGCGCGTGATGACGCCATCGGTCGCCAGCGCCAATACGGAGCGCTCGGCCAGCATCGGCACCGCCACGCCGAACATCGCCTGGATGGTGTCCTCCAGGTTCAGCGAACGCGACAGCAACTGGCTGGCCTCCGACAGGAAGTCGGAGCGGTGAATTGCGTCTTCAGCCGCCTCGCGCGCGGCCTCGGAGCGGGCCAGCGCCTCCCGTGCGGTTGCCTGCTGCTGGAGCTGGCGGTTCATGCGGAACAGCTCGACGAACACCCTCACCTTGGAGCGGAGCACCTCCGGCACCACCGGCGAGGGGATGTAGTCCACGGCGCCCAGCGCATAGCCGCGCTTGGCCTGGCGCTCGTCCACATAGGCGGTGATGAACACGATCGGCGTTTGCGCCGATTTCTTGTATTGGCGGATCAGGCTGGCCGTCTCCAGGCCGTCGATGTCCGGCATGTTGACGTCCAGCAGGATCACCGCGAACTCCTGCTCCAGGATGTAGCGCAGTGCTTCCTGGCCCGAACGGGCGCTGATGATGTTCTGGCCCAGTTCGTCCAGGATGCTGCGGAAGACGACGTGCTTCTCCGCCAGGTCGTCGACCACCAGGATGTTGACCTTCTCCTGTTCCAGCTGCTGCGGCGCGGCGGCCGCCACGCCGCTCACTGGTGCAGCCACGCGCGCAGGACCGCCAGCAGATCCTGCGTGTTCACTGGTTTGGAAAGGTAATCCCACGCGCCTGCTTCGATGCATTTTTCCCGGTCGCCCTTCATAGCCTTGGCCGTCACCGCAATCATAGGCAGGTTCTTGCCGGCTGGGAGCTTGCGGATCTCCTTCATGGTCGCCATTCCGTCCATCTCCGGCATCATGATGTCCATCAGGACCACCTTGATCTGCGGATCCGTTCCCACCCGCGTGATCGCGTCGCGCCCGTTGTCCGCCCAGACGATGTCCATGCCGTGCTCTTCCAGTACGGTGGCCAGCGCAAAGATGTTGCGCATGTCGTCGTCCACGATCAGAACGCGCTTGCCGGCCAGCGGCTTGCTCGACTCGTGGATGTTGTTGATGAGCGAACGCTTGGCTTCGGGCAACCGGGCCAGGTTGTGGTGCAGCGCCAGCAAGGTGCTGTCGAACAGCTTGGGAACCGTATGGGCCTCCTGCACCGAGATCGAGTCGTCCGAGTGCCACATGATCTTGCCCGCGTCCTTGCTGCCGCCGCGATAGATCAGCAGTTGCAGCGGGCCGATCTCGGCCTGCGCGGCCAGCAGCCGGCGCAGGTCGCCGGCGTCGCCCGCGGCGAAGCCGTCCTCCAGCACCACGCCGTCGAACCGGTTCTCCTCCAGCGCCTCGTGCAGCTTGTCGGCGCTCTTGACCACCGTGGCCGAGATCTGCTCGTCCTCGATCTGTGCGAGGAACTCGCGCCGCGCCGTCGCGTCCTTCAGCGCGACCAGCAAGCTCTTCTGCGGGCGCGCCAGGTACGCATGCAGCTTGTCGAGCATGGCGTCCAGCACTTCCTTGGACTGGATCGGCTTTTCCACGAAGGCCATGGCGCCGGAGCGGAAGGCCCGCTCTTTCGAGTCGTCGGTCGAAATCACGCAAACCGGCAAGTGGCGTGCCCCCATGTCCTGCTTGAGGCGGTCCAGCACGCGCCAGCCGTCCATGTCGGGCAGGTACATGTCCAGCGTGATCGCCGACGGCTTGTACTGCGTGGCCAGCGTGAGGGCGCCCGCGCCCATCGCCGTCACCAGCCCCTTGAAGCCCTTGGCTCGCGCCGCATCCAGCAGGAAGCGGGCAAAGGCCAGATCGTTCTCCACGATCAGCAGCACCATGTCGCCCTGCTGGATCGCCTCGCGGTCGTCATTCGCTTCGTTGGCGGCGACGCCGCCTTCTTCCGCCACCACCACGGCGTCCTCCACCGGCTCCGGCCGCGGCATGCGCTTCATGCCGGGAACGGTGAGGTCGGCGCGCGCCTCGGTGAATTGCGGGGGCCGGCGGCTGCCGCGCGTGCCCGAATACACCAGCGGCAGGTACAGCACGAAAGTGCTGCCCTGGCCGGGCGCGCTGGACAGCCGGATTTCACCGCCCAGCAGCTTGGACAGCTCGCGGCTGATCGCCAAGCCCAGGCCCGTGCCGCCGTATTTACGGCTGGTCGAGCCGTCGGCCTGCTGGAAGGCCTCGAAGATGATCTGCTGCTTGTCGCCGGAAATGCCGATGCCGGTATCCGACACCGCGAAGGCCACTACTTGCTGTGCACGGTTGAGCTCCTCGTTGTCCGGAGTCCAGCCGGTGAGGACCTCTTCCACGGTCAACGTCACATGGCCCTGATGCGTGAACTTGAACGCGTTGGACAGCAGGTTCTTCAAGATCTGCTGCAGGCGCTTCACGTCCGTCACCATTGACGTCGGCAGGTTCAGCCCCGTGTGGATCATGAAGTCGACGTTCTTCGCTTCGGCCACGTGGCGGAAGGTGCGCTCCACGTACAGCTGCAGGTCGGACATGCGCAGCTCGTTGATGTCCACCACCACCGTGCCGGACTCGATCTTCGACAGGTCCAGGATGTCGTTGATCAGCATCAGCAGGTCGTTGCCCGAGGAGTGGATGGTCTTGGCGAATTCCACCTGTTTCGGGGTCAGGTTGCCGTCGGGGTTCTTGGACAGCTGGTCCGACAGGATCAGCAGCGAGTTCAGCGGCGTGCGCAGCTCGTGCGACATGTTGGCCAGGAATTCGGACTTGTACTTGGACGTCAGGGCCAATTGCTTGGCCTTGTCTTCCAGCGCCTGGCGGGCCTGTTCCACTACCTGGTTCTTGCGCTCCACCTCGTGGTTCTGGTGAACCAGGAGGCGTGCCTTTTCCTGCAGTTCCTCATTGGTCTGCTGCAGTTCCTGCTGCCGGCTCTGCAATTCCTGCGCGAGCGACTGCGACTGGGTCAGCAGGTCTTCCGTCCGCATGTTGGCTTCGATCGTGTTGATCACGATACCGATCGATTCCGTCAGCTGGTCGAGGAAAGCCTGGTGGGTCGGGTTGAAGCGTTCGACCGAGGCGAGCTCCACCACACCGCGAACCTGGCCCTCGAAGATGATCGGCAGCACCAGCACGTTCAGCGGCGCCACCTCGGTGAGGCCCGAGGAAATCTTCAGGCTGTCGGGGATCGACGAGGTCAGCAGGATCTTCTTGCGGTCGTAGGCGCACTGGCCGACCAGGCCCTGGCCCAGATCCACTTCCTTGCCGTACGAGCCATGGCCGTCCGACGCGTAACTCGCCATCAGGCGCAGCTTGGGCTGCTCGTGCGTGTAGCGCAGCACATAAAACTCGGCTTGCTGCGCGCCCACCACGGGTGCCAGCTCGGACAGGATCAGGTGGCCCACCGCGACCAGGTCCTTCTGGCCTTGCAGCATCCGCGAGAACTTGGCCAGGTTGGTC
>JAQGMS010000099.1 GCA_028292245.1 Ramlibacter sp. | reverse complement strand
TCGGGCATCGGCATCAAGCCGGTCTCGCGCGAAGGCACCGAGCGCCTGGTGCGCAAGGCGATCCAGTACGCGATCGACAACGACAAGCCCAGCGTCACGATCGTGCACAAGGGCAACATCATGAAGTTCACCGAAGGGGGCTTCCGCGACTGGGCCTACGCGCTGGCGAAGAAGGAGTTCGGCGGGGTGGAAATCGATGGCGGTCCGTGGATGAAGTTCAAGAATCCCAAGACCGGCAAGGACATCACCGTGAAGGACAGCATCGCCGATGCCTTCCTGCAGCAGATCCTGCTGCGCCCGGCCGAGTACAGCGTGATCGCCACGCTCAACCTGAACGGCGACTACGTGTCCGACGCGCTGGCCGCACAGGTCGGCGGCATCGGCATCGCCCCGGGCGCGAACTTGAGCGACACGGTGGCGATGTTCGAAGCCACCCACGGCACGGCGCCCAAGTACGCCGGCAAGGATTACGTCAACCCCGGCTCCGAGATCCTGTCGGCCGAGATGATGCTGCGCCACATGGGCTGGACCGAAGCGGCCGACCTGATCATCAGCTCGATGGAAAAGTCGATCCTGTCCAAGAAAGTCACCTATGACTTCGCCCGCCTGATGGACGGCGCGACCCAGGTCAGCTGCTCGGGCTTCGGCCAGGTGATGATCGACAACATGTGACGGCCGGTCCTGGCTGTGGGATGACAGCCGCAACAAGCCCCGGTGCGTTTTCGTTTCGGGGCTTTTTTCTTGCCTGGAGGATGGATGCAGGAGCGAACGAAACCCAACCCGGCCATCTTGTTCGAGCCCGACGGCTACCGCATGGACGGCCCGAGGCTGATGGGGCGGCAGGCCGCGGGCAACGGCTTCCTGCGCGCGGCAATTGCCGCAAGCGAGGGGCGTCCGATCGTTGGCTACACGCCGCTCAAAAAGTCGGCCGAGGTTTTTGCCAGCACGGTGACGCAGATTGCGCCGGCGACGAAGGCCCAGTGGCTGCTGCCAGGCAGGTCCGACCAATTGGCCAAGATCGGCCACCTGTACGTGCCCTCGCCATCGCTCGCGGAACCGGCGCGCCAGCGCCTGCGCGCATCACCGGCCGCGTGGTCGATCACGGGGGTCACCCACACGACGGCGTCGCACGGCGCGATGGACTCGATCGCCGACTTGGTCGCCGCGCCGGTCATGCCGTGGGATGCGCTGGTGTGTACTTCGACCGCGGTGCTCAGCACCGTGAAGATCGTGCTGGAGGCGCAACGCGACTACCTGCGGTGGCGCTTCGGCAGCGAGATTTCGCTGACGCTGCCCCAGTTGCCGGTCATTCCCCTCGGGGTTCACTGCGGCGATTTCGTCATCACGCAGGTGGAACGGCACCAGGCCCGGCAGGCACTGGGGATCGCCGAGGATGAAGTTGTCGCGCTTTTCGTGGGCCGGCTCTCGGTGCATGCCAAGGCCCACCCGCACGCGATGTATGCCGGGTTGCAGGCCGCTGCGCAGAAGTCGGGCCGCAAGCTGGTCCTGGTCCAATGCGGCTGGTTTGCGAACAAGACGATCGAACAGGTGTTTCGCGGTGGCGCCGACGTGTGCCCTGACGTGCGCTGCCTCTTTACGGACGGGCGGCGCGACGACAGCCGCAGGAACAGCTGGGCCGCGGCGGACCTGTTCATCTCCTTGTCGGACAACATCCAGGAAACGTTCGGCCTGAGCCCGATCGAAGCCATGGCTGCCGGGTTGCCGTTGGTGGTGACCGATTGGGACGGCTACAAGGACACAGTGCGCGAAGGTGTGGACGGGTTCCGCATCCCGACCTCGATGGCCGGCCCCGGGACCGGCGAGGGCCTTGCGCGGGCCCACGAGCTCGGCCTGGAAAACTACGACGGGTATTGCGCCCTGACCAGCCAGCACGTGGCCATCGACCACCAGGTTCTGGCCGAGCGTCTTGCGCGGCTGATCGCCGATCCCGCATTGCGCCGCCGAATGGGCGACGCGGGGCAGCAGCGCGCACGGGAAGTCTTCGATTGGGCCGTCGTCTACCGGCGCTACCAGGACTTGTGGCAGGAACTCGATCGGCTGCGCCAGGGGCAATCGGCCTTGGCACTGAAGGCGCCCCGCGCGGCGCCGGCGCGGCTCGACCCGTTTCGCACGTTCGGCCACTACCCGACGCAACAGATCACGGGTTCGACCCGCGTGTCGGCGTGCGCCGGCGCTACGCCGGATGCGTATGAAAAGCTCGCGCACCGCGAGCTTTTCAGCTACGCCGCGAAGGTGCTGCCTTCGCCCAAAGGCGTCGGGCTGCTTTGGCCGGCGATTGCCGGTGCCGGCGCAACAGTTGGGCAATTGGCTGGGGCATCGGGCGCATCCGAACCCGAGGTCGTGCGGGCGGTGGCGGTTCTGGCCAAAATGGGCCTGGTGCAATTGCAACAGGGTGCTCGATGAATGTGGCCGCAACCCCGGGTCTCGCGGAGCAACTTCGCGGCCTGCGGCTGCAAGGCGCGTTCGCCGACGCCCGGGCGCTTATCCGCTCCCAGCCTGGGTTCGCGAAATCGGCGCCGCTGCAGCGGCTGCTCCACGAGCACGAGGATTTCTGGTGGGCGCCGATCGTCGGCAAGCGGGCGACGCTGCGCCGGCGCAGCGCGGCCGATCTCGATTTCGTGCGGGCTTGCTGGAACGACGCCGACTTCATGCGCAAGTTCAACCGGCTGGCGCGGCCGCTGCCCGCGGATGACAACGCGCTGCGGGCAATCCTGGTGAGAGAACACGCGGGCATCCTGAGCGAGGCCAAGGCCTTGCATTGGACGGTGCACGGCGCGAAGGGTCCGATCGGGTTCATCAGCGCAACGGACTACATCGCGGGGCACCGGCGCTGCGAGTTCCTGATCGGGCTGCTGCGGCAACCTGCCAGTCCCGTTCCGGTGGAAGCGACGCACCTGGCAGTGGGCTTTCTGCGCGACAAGGCGGGCATCGAGCGGCTCACCGCTTATTTCTATGCCGAGAACCCGTATGCGTCCAAGGTCGCCGCGAAATTCGGCTTCAAGCCCGAGGGTGTCCTGAAGGGCTATATCCGCGATCCTGATGGCGGCCGATCAGATCTCATGGTGTCGGGCTTGCTCCTCACTGGCGAAGGAGATAGTAGTGCCAAAAAAATAAAAAATCGACTTCTCTCCCCCAATGTGAGGACGTAGGGCCTCACATTGTCGATTACATTTGGTCACTATCAGTTCATTGGGGGGGAAGCAGTAAATGACAACGTTCACAGGGACGAGCGGGAATGACACGCTCGAAGGCGGCAGCGGCAATGACTTGCTGCAAGGATTGGCGGGTAACGATTCGCTCTACGGCGGCAAAGGCGACGATGTATTCGAGGGGCTTGGTGGCGATGACACCATAGCCGGAGATATCGGCAACGACGCCGCCGTCTTCACGGGCGCATTTGCCGACTACGACATCGCCTACGACGGGGAGACGGCGCGCTATTCCATAGCGGACCGGACGCCCGGCCGCGACGGGACGGATTTCGTATCGGACGTCGAACTGTTCCAGTTCTCGGATGGTGCCCGGCCGGTAGCCGACATGCTCGTGGGCGCGGGGGGCGGGACACCGGGCTACGACGTGCTCTATGGAACATCTGGAGCCGACACGATCCAAGGGCTGGACGGCAGTGACTTCCTGTACGGCCTAGGCGGAAACGATGTCCTGGAAGGCGGGGGGCTGTTCGATGTTCTGTATGGCGGAGCGGGAAACGACACGTTGCGCGGCGGAGCGCGAGAGGATCAGCTGTTCGGTGGCGTCGGCAACGACAGTCTGGATGGCGGCTCCGGCATTGACACGGCCGCATTCGCGAATGCTTCAGGCGGCATCAATGCGAACCTGCTTGAGGGCATTGCAACCGGGGAAGGCACCGACACGCTGGTAAATATCGAGGACCTCGGCGGAAGCGAATACGCCGATTCGTTGACCGGCGATGGGGCCGACAATTTCATCCGCGGCGCGGGCGGAAACGATGCGATTGACGGCGGCGACGGCAACGACGCACTGGCCGGGCAGGCGGGCGACGACACCCTGGACGGCGGCGCCGGCACGGATGTGGCGGTATGGTATTTGGCCGTCAACGCCAACCTGGCGCTCGGCACGGCAACGGGTGAGGGCACGGATACGCTGCTGAATTTCGAGGATTTGAGGGGTAGCGAAGGAAACGACACCCTGATAGGCGATGCCGGTCCCAACCTCATTGACGGCTGGTTTGGTGATGACCACCTCGAGGGCGCGGGCGGTACCGACACGCTCGACGGCGGCTACGGCAATGACACCCTGCAGGCAGGAACCGGCAACGACACGTTGATAGGCAACGACGGGACGGACACGGTTGTGTTTACCGGCGACTTCGCCGACTACCTGATTACCTACGACGATGCAACAAGCACCTACACCGTGGCCGATTCTGTCGACGGCCGCGACGGCACGGACACGGTCACGACTGTCGAGCGCTTCCTGTTTGCAGACGGCTATTTCGAACACGGCACGTTCATTCAGGGCCTGTTGATCACGGGGACTTCAGGCGCTGATTCGTTGGAAGGCCTGGACTTCAATGACACGCTGAACGGCGTCGGTGGTGACGACGAGTTGTTGGGCTATGGCGGCAATGATTTGCTGGATGGCGGGGCCGATGCCGACACGCTCGACGGCGGTTCCGGCGATGACTCGCTGAACGGTGGAGACGGCTTCGACGTGCTGGAAGGCGGTACGGGCAACGACATCCTTGCTGGCCAGGCAGGCAGCGACACGCTTAACGGCGGCGGTGGCGACGATTCGCTGGCCGGCGGGGACGGAGTTGACACTGTCACTTATGCCGGGACCACCGGTGCGGTCACCATCGACCTGGACGCGGGAACAGCGACCGGTGCCGATGGGAGCGACACCCTTTCCGGCATCGAAAACCTCATCGGCACTGGCTTTGGGGATTCACTGATGGGCAATGCGGAGCCCAACAATCTCGACGGCGGCGACGGCAACGACACAGTGTTTGGAGCCCAGGGCGACGATTCGCTGTACGGCGGCAAAGGGAATGACGTGCTCGCCGGCGGCTCAGGGAACGATGTGCTTCGCGGCGGCGAGGCCTTCGACACGGCAGTCTTCACTGGTAGCTTCGCCGACTATTCCATCAGCTACGACGCCGGCACGGACACGTACACCCTGACCGACACGGTTGGCGATCGTGATGGCACCGATGATGTCCAGGCGATCGAGTACTTCCGGTTCGCCGATGGTACGAAGGCCGCGTCGCAGCTTGTACCTGTCAATGGCACGGGAGGGAACGATTCGCTGACCGGCACCGCCTCCGCGGACCGTCTTTTCGGATTCGGCGGCAATGACAGTCTCTATGGCGGCAAGGGCGACGACACGTTGCTGGGCGGTCTGGGCAACGACGTCCTCAATGGTGGGGATGGCTTTGACACCGCCAGCTATGCCGACAGCGCACTGGGCGTCACGGTTAGCCTGGCCGTCATCAAGGTCCAGAACACCGGAAGTGCGGGACGCGACACGTTGATTAGCATCGAGAACCTGACCGGCGGCTCTGGCAACGACTCGCTCACGGGCAACGCCGGGGTCAACCGCCTCGAAGGCGGGCAGGGCAACGACACGCTGGATGGTGGTGCGGGCGCCGACCAGCTGTACGGCGGCAAGGGCAACGACGCCTATTTCGTCGACAGCGCTGGCGACACCGTGATCGAGGCTTCAAGTGAGGGCATCGACACCGTCAGCAGCACCGTCACCTTCACCCTGGGCGCCAACGTCGATAACCTGGTCCTGGCCGGCAGGCTCGCCATCAATGGCACAGGCAACGAATTGTTCAACCTGATGACCGGCAACGCCGCAGCCAACAGCCTGGCCGGCAACGGGGGCAGCGACACGATCAACGGCGCCGCAGGCAATGACACGCTTTATGGCGGTGACGGCAACGACGTGCTCGATGGCGGCACTGAAGCCGACCGGTTGTACGGTGGCAAGGGCGACGATGTGTACTTCGTCGACAACGCGCTGGACCAGGTGATCGAGAGCGGCAGCCAGGGCTTCGACACCGTCAACGCCAGCGTGAACTACACGCTGGGCGCCGATGTGGAGAAGCTGGTCCTTGTCGCCGGCTCACGGGCTGCGTTGGGCACCGGCAATACCCTGAACAACCTTATCACGGGCAACGCGGCGGCCAACACGCTCAACGGCATGGCCGGCGACGACATCCTGGACGGCAAGCTGGGTTCCGACGTGCTCACGGGCGGAGCAGGCGAAGACGTATTTGCGTTCAGCACGGCGCTCGGCACGAGAAATGTCGACCGGATCACCGACTTCAGCGCAGCGGACGACAGCATCCAACTGGACAACACCGTCTTCAGCGCGTTGGACGAGGGACCATTGTCCGGTTCGGCCTTCCAGGCGGCGGCACAATCGACGGCTGGCTCCGCCGGCGTGCGGATCATCTTCAACACGAACTCGGGCGCGCTGTTGTACGACGCCGACGGCGCCGGTGGCGCGGCGGCCGTGCAGTTCGCGACGATCGTGCTGACGGGCCTCGCCGGCCCGGTTACCGCCGGGGATTTCGTCGTGATCTGAGGATCGGCGGCGGTCCAGAAATGGGAAAAGGCCGCTTTCGGGCGGCCTTTTCTTTGCGCGGCCCGCCGCTACTTGGTCATCAGATCCCCATGCCCGGAAGCATGGAACTGCGGAGCGCGCACCTTGGAATGCCGTTGCGGCCGGTCCGCGGGCTGCCCCTGCATCGGCTCCGGGCGGGCCAGCGAGGCTTCCGCCTGGATGTTCTGCGCCAGCTGGCCCTTGGGGCCTTCGGTGATTTCGAAAGTGACGCGCGAGCCTTGCTTGAGGGTCTTGAAGCCCTCCATGGCGATGGCGGAGAAATGCGCGAACACATCCAAGCCGCCACCGTCGGGTTCGATGAACCCGAAGCCCTTTGCGTCGTTGAACCATTTGACGGTACCTGTCGCCATTTCTTCTGCCTCTGTTTACCCTCTTGACGAAACGCAAGTGTCCCGGATTCCGGGTAGGGATGTCAACATTTTCACGAACTAAAGTTTTCGGCGTTTTCGCGGCGCGTGAAACGCCGTCCGGACCCCGCGGCGTGCGCAAGAATGGGCTTGAAGCGCCTCGTCGGCCCTGTCGCTTGAATGTGACGATTCCGCCACCAATTCACCTTCAGGCAGCAACCGGAAAGCGCGCTCGATAGAATGAATTTCATGGCCACCAATACACCCACCCCCGCCCCGGTTGCGCCAAAGACGCGCCGCAAGGAGGACGATGGGGGCTCCGTGGTGCTCGAGCGCAGGACCCAGAAGACCAAGCCCCCCCAGATGTACCAGGTTGTCATGTTGAATGACGACTACACCCCCATGGAATTCGTGGTGGTGGTGATCCAGGAGTTTTTCAACAAGGACCGCGAGACCGCCACGCAGATCATGCTGAAGATCCACCTTGACGGTAAGGGCATCTGCGGCGTTTATTCGAGGGACGTGGCGGCCACCAAGGTCGATCAGGTATCGGAAGCGGCCCGCCAGGCGGGGCATCCCCTGCAATGTGTGAGCGAACCGGTTGAATAGCGCGGAATCGAACCGATTTGCAGCGAACGGATTTATAGTGAAGTCAGCAAGGCAGAAGGAAATTTCATGATTGCCCAGGAATTGGAAGTCAGTCTCCACATGGCATTTGTGGAGGCGCGGCAGCAGCGCCACGAGTTCATCACGGTCGAGCACTTGTTGCTCGCCTTGCTGGACAACCCGAGCGCGGCCGAGGTGCTTCGTGCATGCTCGGCCAACATCGATGACCTGCGCAAGTCGTTGTCCAACTTCATCAAGGACAACACGCCGCAGGTCGCCGGCACCGACGACGTCGACACCCAGCCGACGCTCGGTTTCCAGCGCGTGATCCAGCGCGCCATCATGCACGTGCAGTCCACCGGCAACGGCAAGAAGGAAGTCACCGGCGCCAACGTGCTGGTGGCGATCTTCGGCGAGAAGGACTCGCACGCCGTCTACTACCTGCACCAGCAGGGCGTGACGCGCCTGGACGTGGTGAACTTCATCGCGCACGGCATCAAGAAGAGCGACCCGCCCGAGCCCGCCAAGAGCGGCGAGTCGGCCTCCAACGAAAGCGAAGAGGGCGGCGAGAAGAACGAGAAGGCCTCGCCGCTGGAGCAGTTCACCCAAAACCTCAACCAGGCGGCCAGGGACGGCAAGATCGATCCGCTGATCGGCCGCGAGTACGAGGTCGAGCGCGTGATCCAGATCCTGTGCCGGCGCCGCAAGAACAACCCGCTGCTGGTGGGCGAAGCCGGCGTCGGCAAGACCGCGATCGCCGAGGGCCTGGCCTGGCGCATCACGCAAAAGGAAGTGCCCGACATCCTGGCCGACTCCAATGTCTACTCGCTGGACATGGGCGCGCTGCTGGCCGGCACCAAGTACCGCGGCGATTTCGAGCAGCGCCTGAAGGGTGTGCTCAAGTCGCTCAAGGACAAGCCCAACGCGATCCTGTTCATCGACGAGATCCACACGCTGATCGGCGCCGGCGCCGCTTCGGGCGGAACGCTCGACGCCTCCAACCTGCTCAAGCCCGCCTTGAGCTCGGGCGCGCTCAAGTGCATCGGCGCGACGACCTTCACCGAGTACCGGGGCATCTTCGAAAAAGACGCCGCGCTGTCGCGCCGTTTCCAGAAGGTGGACGTGGTCGAACCGAGCGTCGCCGAGACCATCGAGATCCTGAAAGGCCTGAAGTCGCGCTTCGAGGAGCACCACAGCGTCAAGTACGCGGTGGCGGCGCTGCAGGCAGCGGCTGAACTGTCGGCCAAGTACATCAACGACAGGCACCTGCCCGACAAGGCCATCGACGTCATCGACGAGGCCGGTGCGGCCCAACGCATCCTGCCGGTGAACAAGCGCAAGAAGACGATCACCAAGACCGAGGTCGAGGAGATCGTGGCCAAGATCGCGCGTATTCCGCCCGCCAATGTGTCCAACGACGACCGCGGCAAGCTGCAGACGCTCGAGCGCGATTTGAAGAGCGTGGTGTTCGGCCAGGACAAGGCGCTGGAAGTGCTCGCGGCTTCCGTGAAGATGGCGCGTTCGGGCCTGGGCAAGGGCGACAAGCCGATCGGCTCGTTCCTGTTCTCCGGCCCCACCGGCGTCGGCAAGACCGAAGCGGCGAAGCTATTGGCGTACATCATGGGCATCGAGCTGATGCGCTTCGACATGTCCGAGTACATGGAACGCCATGCGGTGAGCCGGCTGATCGGCGCGCCTCCGGGCTACGTCGGGTTCGACCAGGGCGGCCTGCTGACCGAAGCCGTCACCAAGAAGCCGCACGCGGTGCTGCTTCTCGACGTAATCGAGAAGGCGCACCCCGACATCTTCAACGTGCTGCTGCAGGTGATGGATCACGGCACCTTGACGGACAACAACGGCCGCTAGGCGGACTTCCGCAACATCATCATGATCATGACGACGAAGGC
>JAQGMS010000093.1 GCA_028292245.1 Ramlibacter sp. | reverse complement strand
CGGGCACGCCGGCGATCTGGAAGTGGCCGACGCGGCCGGTCGGCAGGTATTGGCGGATCTTCATCGCGACGTCGCCCTCGACGATCTGGCAGTGGTACAGGTCCATCTGCACCTTGACGTTGGCCGCGCCGATCTCGCCGACAAGTTCATGCGCATGGTCCTGGCGATTGAGGAAAAAACGGGGGATGTCGCGCGTGTTGATCGGCTCGATCACCAGGTCGACTCCCTGCTTCGCGGCTTGCCCTGCTGCCCATCGCAGATTGGCCACATAGGTTGGCCGCACCGCCTCGCGCTCGGTGCCCGGCGGCACCAGGCCCGCCATCACATGGATGCGAGGGCAGGCCAGCGCGTTCGCATAGGTCAGTGCCTGGCCGATCCCGGCGCGGAATTCCTCTTCACGCCCAGCCAGGCAGGCCAGGCCCCGTTCGCCTTTCTCCCCGTCGCCTGGCGGCGCATTGAACAACACCTGCTGCAAGCCGCTTGCCTTCAGCCGCGCGGCCAGTTCGAGCGGCTGATAGGCATAGGGGAACAGGAATTCCACGCCCTTGAAGCCGTCGCGGGCAGCTGCCTCGAAGCGGTCCAGGAAGTCGAGCTCCGGATAGAGCATCGAGAGATTGGCGGCGAAACGCGGCATCCGAATTCCCTCTCAGCGCAACGGCAGCTTGATAGCGCCCGGGTTCTCGCGGACGTAGTCGCGCACCACCGATTCGAATTCGGTATCGGCCTGCAGCCCGAGCGCGCGCGCGCGCGCTGATGCGACGTTGCCGGGCCAGGTCTTCACCAGGCGCAGGATCGCCGGATCGGGCGTCCAGTCCAGCAGTTCGGTAGCGGCCTTGCCGGCCACGCGCTCGAGCGCCTGCGCCATCTCGCCGACGGTGATGCGCAGCGACGGCAGGTTGACCCCGGTCGGCGGGCCCCACTCGGTGTCGGTCGCCCGCGCAGCGCGGATGATGCCGTCGATGGTTCGCGCCGGCGACGACAGCGCGACCAGCGTCTCGGGTGGCACCGGGCACGCCGCCGATTGGCCGGCGAGCGGTTCGCGGATCATTCCCGACAGGAAGCTGGAGGCGGCACCGTTCGGCTTGCCGGGCCGCACGCTCACTGTCATCAGACGGACACTGCGCCCGCGTACGAACCCCTTGCGCGTGAAATCGGCCACCAGTTGCTCGCCGATGAATTTCTGGATGCCGTAGCTGCTTTGGGGTGTCGGCAGCGTGAAGTCCTCGATCAGCTCGGGCAACGGCTGGCCCGGCAAATTGCCGAACACCGCCAGCGAACTGGCGAACACGAACGTCGGCTTGGTGCCGAGCGCGCGGCAGGCATCGAGCAGCGCGCGGGTGGCGTCAAGGTTGCTGTGCATGCCGAGGTCGAAATCCGCCTCGCATTCACCGCTGACGGCGGCGGCCAGGTGGAACACTGCATCGGTACCCTTCGCCGGCAGCGATCCGGCAGCGATCTGCTCATTCAGGTCGCCGCCGGCAAATCGCACGCGCTGGTCCGCCGCCAGGTCCGCCGGCGGCGGTGCGCGGTCCGCCAGCGTGATCGACTCGATAGCCTGGGCCGGCGCACCGGCGATTGACAGGCTCCCCTGGGACAACAACGTTCGAGCGAGGCGGGCGCCCAGGAAACCGCAGCCGCCGGTGATCAGGATGTTCATGCCGCCAAGGATACCTGCGCCCCATTCGCTGCGGTGCGCCAGGCGATTCAGGCCCACCCCGCCAGCCGCAGCAGCAGGCCCGCCAGCGCACTGCCGGCGATGACCGGAATCACGCCGATCTTGAAGCGCAGCAGCGCAACGGCCGCGGCGGCGGCCAGCGCCAGCGCGACCCAGTCCACATGCGGCGCGGGCGCGCCGGCTCGCGTCACCAGCGCAATGTGCGCGAGGAAAAACAGCGCCAGGCTGGCGATGACGCCCACCACCGCGGCCGTGATCGCTGTCAGCGGCGCCGTGAACTTCAGGTTGCCGTGGGTAGCTTCCACCAGCGGGCCGCCGGCCAGGATGAACAGGAACGAAGGCAGGAAAGTGAACCAGGTGACGATGGTCGCCGCCAGGGCGGCGCCCATGAACAGCATGTCCGGTCCCAGGACCTGCTTGGCCCAGCCGCCCACGAAGCCGACGAACGCCACCACCATGATCAACGGGCCCGGTGTCGTTTCGCCAAGCGCAAGGCCGTCGATCATCTGCGGGCCGGAGAGCCAATGGAAATGTTCGACCGCGCCCTGGTAGACGTAGGGCAGCACCGCATAGGCGCCGCCGAAAGTCAGCAGCGCGGCCTTAGTGAAGAACCAGCCCATCTGCGTCAACGTGTGGTCCCAGCCGCAGGTCGCCAGCAGCGCGCCCATCGGCACCAGCCACAGCAATGCGCCGACAACGACGACGGCAGCGAGCCGCGACTTGGCGAAGCGCGCATGCTCGGGCGTCGGTGTGTCGTCATCGATGATGAAGGCCGCCTTGCCGTGGGCGGCATCCTGCGCCTTGCTGCCGTGGCCGGAAGCGGGCGCGAATTGCGCCGGAAGGTATTTCCCGCCCAGCGCGCCGGCCAGCGCCGCGGCCAGCACGACCCAGGGAAACGGGACACCCGCCAGCGCGATGGCGGCAAAGCTCAAGATGGTGATGGCCCACAGCAGCGGCACCTTGCGCGGGCTCCTGAGCGTGCGGCTGCCGATGCGCCACACGGCCTGCAGCACGATCGCCGCCACGGCCGGCTTGATGCCGTAGAACAGGCCCGCAATCCAGCTCACTTCACCGAAAGCCGCGTACACCCAGCTCAGCGCGATCAGGATGAACAGTGACGGCAGGACGAACAGCGCGCCGGCCGCGATGCCGCCCCACGTGCGGTGCATCAGCCAACCGATATAAGTAGCCAATTGCTGCGCTTCCGGGCCCGGCAGCAGCATGCAGTAGTTCAACGCGTGCAGAAAGCGGCGCTCGGAAATCCAGCGCCTCTGCTCGACGAGTTCGCGATGCATGATCGCGATCTGGCCGGCCGGTCCGCCGAAGCTGATGAAGCCCAGCTTGATCCAGAACTTCAGCGCTTCGGCGAAGGTCACGCCGCGCGCGGGTTGCGTTTCCGTTGGGGTCACCGCGGTCACTGTTTCGCGCCCTTCATCAGGTCGGGATTCCAGCTGTGCGGCTCGGCCTGTGCGCTGCGGCCCCACGCGTACAGCGCGTCGTAGACCGGCATCGCCGCTTTCAGCATGGCGTGGTCGTCGCCGCTGTGCAGGCGCGACAGGCCGAGCGAGATCGCCATCAACCCGGCCGATTGCGGCGCCAGGTCGAGCCGATCGGTGTCGGCGCCGCGCACGACGCGGGCCAGCGCCAGCAGCGCCGGCTCGTTCAGGTCGAAGGCGCGCAGCAGCGTGTCGAAGCTGCACAACTCGCCGTCATGCGAGATCGGGGCGCCTGGGACGTCATAGGGCACCGCGCCCAGCCGCTTGGCTTCGTCGAACACCTGCGCCGGCAGCACGTAGAAGAACTCGGCCTGGGGATCGATGAAGCGGCGCACCAGCCACGGGCAGGCGACGCGGTCGATCTTCGGCCGCTCGCGCGTGATCCAACGCGACGCCCGCTCGCCCGTGACGCCAAGGTCGGCGCGCTTGCGCAAACGCGGCAACGGCTGCGCGCGCCAGCTCGCTATCGCTTGCGGTGTGTCGATGCCTTCTTGCCCGCCTTCGATGCCGCCGGCCAGGAAGCGCGCGTTCCAGCCGGCCTGACCCAGGATGCGCGCCGCATCCTGGCCGACCTCGTGCCCATAGACGCAATAGACAACGACGTCGCGCGGCGGATTTTCGGCTGCGAAGCGGGCGACCTCTTCGGGCGCGCAATGGCGCGCGCCGGGCAGCAGGCTTTCGCTCTCGGCGAACTTGGCCAGCCGGCGCACGTCTAGCACCAGCGGCGCATGGGGGCGGCCGATGGCGGCTGCGAACTGTTCGGGAGAAATGGAAGGGGGAACGGAAGGCAGGGCGGTGTCCACGATGAAACTCCATGAGTGAAGCTGCCAGCGCTTGGACGGGACACCGTCTTTCCGTGAAGAACCGGGAGGCTGTTTTCCCGATGGGCGAATGCTACAGCAACTGCCCGCGCTTTCAACCCCGCTCGAACTTGAAGACCGCTGTGCCGGCCCGGGCATTGGGCAGGAAGCGCACCTCGCGGCCTTCCTGCAGGCCGTAGCTGTCCAGGATGGCCAGCCGGTTCTTGGTGGCCAGCACCTCGAAATCCTTGTAGGTTCCCACCCGGATGTTGGGCGTGTCGTACCACTGGTAGGGCAACCGCTTCGTGACGGGCATGCGTCCGCGCGCGATCGACAGGCGATTGGGCCAGTGCGCGAAATTCGGGAACGCGACCACGCCGGTGCGCCCGACCCGCGCCGTTTCCACCAGCATGGTTTCCGCGTTGCGCAGGTGTTGCAGCGTGTCGACCTGCAGCACCACGTCGAAGGAAGCGTCGTCGAACATCGACAGCCCCTCTTCGAGGTTCAGCTGGATCACGTTGACGC
>JAQGMS010000090.1 GCA_028292245.1 Ramlibacter sp. | reverse complement strand
TGGTGCCCCATACCGAGCTGTCCAAGCGTTCCGTCCATACGAAGGAGGGGCGGGCCGCGCTGATTCATTCGCTCGCGCACATCGAACTGAACGCCATAGATCTCGCTCTGGAAATCTGCTGGCGGTTCAAAGGGATGCCCGACCTTTTCTACGCGCAGTGGATGGGCGTGGCCCGTGAAGAGGCGCTGCACTTCGAGTTGCTTCGGGATCATCTGGCGACACTGGACTGCCGGTACGGCGATCTGCCGGCGCACGACGCTCTGTGGGATTTGGCTGAGCGGACCAAGCACGACATCCTTGCGCGCATCGCTCTCATACCCCGTACAGCGGAAGCTCGCGGGCTCGATGCTTCACCACCTATCAGGGCGAAGCTCTTCACAGCAGGTGATCTCGATGGCGCCAAGATTCTCGACATCATTCTTCGGGACGAGATTGGCCATGTGGCTATAGGGAACCACTGGTACAACTGGCTATGCCAGCAACGCGGCCTGAATCCGGTAGCGACGTACGCAGAGTTGGCACAGAAGTACGGTGCACCTCGCTTGCGCGGCCCGTTCAACATGGAGGCGAGGCTGGCGGCAGGCTTCAGCCCAGAAGAACTTGAAGCTCTGACCAAATCAGAATGACCAGACGTCGCTCCTTCCGGGGGCGTGCCGGCCAGGCCCTCGGGCTTGAAGGGCGAGCGGCGCGGCACTTTCGATGGATGGATGAGTTCGGGTTTGGCCGGCCGGCCCGGCAGCCCGGCGGTAAGCTCCATCCCTACAATTCCAGGTTGCAAGCAATACGCGAAAGAATTTCATGGCGATCTACGAACTCGAGGGGAAGTCCCCGAAATTGGGGCAGGGGGCCTGGATTGCCCCCAGCGCCGAAGTCATCGGCACGGTGGAATTGGGTGAAAACGCCAGCGTCTGGTTCGGGGTGGTGATCCGGGGCGATACCGAGACCATCCGCATCGGCCGCAACACCAACATCCAGGACCAGTCGATGCTGCATGCCGACATCGGCGTGCCACTGACGCTCGGCGACAACGTGACGGTGGGGCACCAGGTCATGCTGCACGGCTGCACGATCGGCGATGGTTCGCTGATCGGCATCCAGGCGGTGATCCTGAACAAGGCGCGGATCGGCCGCAACTGCATCGTCGGCGCCGGCAGCGTGGTGACCGAGGGCAAGGAATTCCCGGACAACTCGCTGATTGTCGGCAGCCCGGCCAAGGCGGTGCGTTCGCTCACCGACGAGCAGGTCAAGTTACTGTCGCACCTGGCGGAACACTACGTGGAAAACGCCAAGCGCTACCAGCGCGATTTCAAGAAGATCGGCTAGAGGCGCGCCGATGTCGGAACTGCACAAGTTCATCTTCGACGGCCTGCCGGTGCGCGGCAGCATCGTGCGCCTGACCGATGCCTGGACCGAGATGCTGGCGCGGCGGCAGGCCAACACCGCCACCGGGGCCTGGCCGCCACCGGTGGCTGAACTGCTGGGCGAGATGGCCGCAGCCGGCGCGCTGATGCAGTCGAACATCAAGTTCAACGGCGCGCTGGTGCTGCAGATCTTCGGTGACGGCCCGGTCAAGGTCGCGGTGGCCGAGGTGCAGCATGACTTCAGCTTGCGCGCCACGGCCAAGGTGGTGGGCGACGTCGGCGTCAACGCCCGCCTGTCGGACATGGTCAACGTGGGCAACAAGGGCCGCTGCGCGATCACGCTGGACCCGAAGGACAAGTTCCCCGGGCAGCAGCCGTACCAGGGCGTGGTGCCGCTGCACGGGGACCGGCGCGAGAAGATCGAGAAATTGAGCGAAGTGCTCGAGCACTACATGCT
Organism: Ramlibacter sp.; assembly: GCA_028292245.1. GTDB lineage: Bacteria > Pseudomonadota > Gammaproteobacteria > Burkholderiales > Burkholderiaceae_C > Ramlibacter. The sequence goes on along the minus strand of JAQGMS010000090.1, from coordinate 50,584 downwards.
GCAGTCCGAGCAGCTCGACACCCGGCTGGTGCTGGCCGCCGACAGCAAGGTGGCCGCGGGCCTGCTGATCCAGCGGCTGCCGCTGGAAGGCGAGGGCAATCTCGCCGGCAGCCTGGTGTCCAAGGCCAACGAGGACGAGATCGGCCTGAACGAGCACTACAACCGCATCTCGATCCTGGCCGCCAGCCTGAAGCGCGAGGAACTGCTGGAGCTGGAGGTGGACACTATCCTGCAGCGCCTGTTCTGGGAAGAAAAGGTGCTGCGCTTCGAGCCGCAGACGCCGCGCTTCGCCTGCACCTGCAGCCGCGAGCGTGTCGCCAACATGATCCGTAGCCTGGGTGTCGAGGAGGCGGAAAGCATCATCGCGGAGCGCGGCGACATCGAAGTGGGCTGCGATTTCTGCGGCCAGCAATACCGCTTCGATGCGGTGGATGCGGCGCAGATTTTCACTTCGCGCGGCGACCAGCCGCCGGTGGCGCCGATCGTGCAGTGAGCAATCGCGCCGGGGAGGCGGATAGGGGAGCGCGCTGCGAGCCGCGAAGCGATGGTGAGTCCGTGTCGAACAGGCTGTTGGACCTGGATGCCAATGCACTGATGCTTTCACCGGTGGGCCAAGTTGGCCCTTGGCCCGGGTGTACTAAGCCGGGACAAGCTCCGCGTCCGCCTTGCCTGACAAGTTAGACCTCGCGTTCGGAGGACTTGTCATTTGGGTTCTCCCCTTTCCACTCTGCCCGAAGTGCCAGTCCTATCCCGATACCTAACAATGCGAACACTCCCATACCTACAGCGGTCGGCACTCCGAACAAAACCGTGTATGTGATCACGGATCCGTCGTTTGGGGATTGGAAGTAATTGAACTCGCGGGCCCAATACAGCAGACCCCCCGCGAAACTAGACATGCCTGCCGCCAACGCACCCTTCCAACCGAAGCACTTGGTCAGAATGGCCGCCAACAAGAGAGCACCGATGCCGGAGAGTAAAAAAGTCACCATAGAGGTCTAACGTAAACGCAGCTGGCGACCGCGGAGAAGTGCGACCGCAGGGAGCGGATGCTCGTGGGCGTCCATGGAGACGGACAGGTTAGGTCTCACCGCACTTCTTCCCATTTGGCAATTGTATTTGCCTTCGACTCGGCAAGTTTGCACTGCTGAACGCCGTGCATGGATAACCGGTCTGCCCACAAAGGCAGTTTCGCATGTGGGTTATGGAAGACAGTAAGGCTAGGGCCAGACTCCCCGTCTCTGAGGATTGCGACAGCGCTGATTGAGGTGCTGTGGTGAGGGGTCATTTTCCGACTACCGCCGTACTTGTGACCCGCAACATTCGGGGACGCCCTGGGGTCCTTCGGCACGTTGAACACCACTGCCTCAAAGCCGAACATTGCGACCCGCACTTGGTATTCGTCTAGATGATTCGGCAGCCAGGAACCTTCGTACAGAACTAGCAGTCCCGGAGACCTTCCTTTCGCGCGAGCCTTAATTTGTGGACCAGCATCCGAAATCTTGCCGCGAACCTTCTGGCCTGGTGTGATTGAAACTGCGACAAATTCACCGCGATTGGCCGCGGCAAGTGCGGCCCTTTCAGTTGAATTTGGCTCGATCTCTTTCACTTCGACGACAACCTTTCGCCGACCCAAGAACACGTCGTAGTCTGGGGATCGAGTAGTTCCCGCAGCGACCCGGAAGCAGCGAATTCGGTGAGCCTCGCAAAACGATTCGAACAGCAGTTCCGAAACAGTCGGCCGCGACAACGTGAGGCCTAACGTGAAGGCGACCGGACGCCGTAGGCGATCCGGTCGATGGGCGTGTTATCCCTCGGCTGCGACTTGCGCTGCATGATGGCTTTCGGGGTCCTACCGACCTTTGGCTCGCCGAGACGAACCCAGCTTCTTCACTGCGATGTGAGTCGCTTCAGCAAAAGAAGATGCAAGCTCAGGAGAAGCGGACGCTAGTTCCCTGAGCATCAGAGGCAGATCACCTTTCCCAATTGTCACGGAAACGAGGCTGTGTCCGCCACCCGCGGACCTCATTCGGAACTGAAAGATCACCGCGTCTTCGACGAACATGGACACCGTCCGCGTTTCATCTTGTAGTCCGCCGGCAGTGATGCCCGCGCGCTGGACGTTTGAAAACCTTAGCTTAGGCATAAGAGGGATAACGTGAACGTAACCGGCGACCAATGCCAGCTGCGACCGAAGGGAGCGGACGCCCGTGGACGCCCGTGTTGACGGACATGTTAAACCTTCTTTTAGCCACGGACATAGAACCACCCCTTCTCGGTTTTGTGGAAGTCCATGGCATAGGTGTTGACCGACAGGCTCCCTTGGGACATTGTCTCTTCGCGCAAGATGAACCGATGATGAGTGAGGGAGTTCTGAAACTTGGTCACCACCTCGCTTGCGGCCACGTCAAGCCCCCCATTGAAACCGCGATCCGCCAGCAGTGCTCTGAGCTCTTCCTCCCGTGCTCGGGCGACGGCGTCAATTTCATCGCGCATGAGCTCAGTTCCACCATGCTCCCTCGCAAGTTGTTGGAGCGCCTCCGCCTCGAAGTCGATCGAGGCAATAACTTCCTCGACGCTCGAATTGCGGTACGCCTCCTGATAGCGGGCAAGCGCTTGTTCGGAAGTGGGTGCGCCGAGCTTCGATGACATAGAGGTCTAATCTGATATCGCCCGCAAACATGCGGCATAACACCGAGTTCTGACCATATCCATTTCCTCCGGTATCGGCTCTAACTCCTTCTTTTATATCCGCAAACTTGCTTTTAGCGAAGCGGCATGAGTTCCTAAAATGGCGCGAAAGCCGACTATGGCGTCGGTTTGCACCGGGGGAGTCGTCTAACATCGGACGAAATTTCTTGCGAAAGCCGCACCGGTATTGGGTTGCAGCCCGATGCTGTCGGAATTCACCTTTTTTATGCACCGACAAAACCCGCAAAAATGCGGCGTGAGCGACACTAGCGCCGAAGCAACCCCGTGAACAGCCGATGCTCGCAGTCGGGGTCGCTGCACTTGTCGCAGGTCCATACCCACGGGGCTGCATCGCGTTGCGGCTGCGCCTGGTTGCAGGCGATCGCGTCGATCGCGGCCAGCGCGCCTTGCAGCCGCTCGGCTCCCTGCCCGTACACCACGCGGTATGGCACTCCCGCCTTCTCGAGCGCCGCGCGGACCAGCGCATCCACCGGCTCGCGCACATGCGGCCCGTCGCGCTGCAGGCCATCGGCCACCCACGGCAGGTCCAGGCCGGTGAGCAGCGTCACGTCGTAGCCGCGCTGGCGCTCCAGCGCAAAGCGGTACAGCGTGCCGTCGTCGAACAGCATCGCGCTGTAGATGGCGACCATCAACGACGTCGTGTCGGCGATGACGATGTCCGAGCCGGCCGCGGCCTCGTCGACGCGCCGTTCCTGCTCCTGCGCGATCGGCAATTGCTCCTCGGGCCGCGGCGTGCGGCCTTCGCGCTGGCACCACTCGCGCAGCACCTCTGACACGACGGCGACGCTCTTGCCCTGTCCGCGCAGGTGCGCCGCCAGTTCACCCGAGAGCTGGGTCTTGCCGGTGCTCTCGGCCCCGAGCAAGGCGATCTTCATCTTCGGCAGCGCGATCGTCATGCGAGCTTTCGCTTCCACTCGCGCCATCCGACCACGCTCAGCGCGATGAATACCGCGTACAGGGCCACCGTCAGCCACAAGTCCTTGTAGGCGAACAAGCCCACGCTCACGAGGTTGACGGCGATCCACACCGCCCAGTTCTCGAGGTACTTGCGCCCGAGCAGGAATTGGCCGACCAGGCTCACCGCCGTCGGAAAGGCGTCCCACCAGGGCACGTCGGTGTCGGTGAAAGTCTTGAGGAACAGGCCGGTCACCGGCCAGAGCAGCGCGCAGGTGCCGACCACCAACGCCAGCCCGCGCCGCGAGAGCCGGGTGACGTGCAGCGCCGAACCGTCGGCGCTGGTGCCGCGCAGCCACTGGAACCAGCCCCACAGCGCGACCAGCGCGAAGAAGATCTGCAGCGCCGCGTCGCCATACAACCTGCTGCGCCAGAAGATCGCGAAGTACATCAGCGAGGCCACGATCGCCAGCGGCCAGCCCCAGTGGATTTCGCGGATGTTGCAGCCGACCATCACCAGCGAGATCATGACCGCCGCGATCTCGAGCCAGGTGGTGGGCGAACCCCAGAGGGTGAAAGCCGGCGAAAAGAGGAGGTCGATCACTTTCCTACATTCACCAGGATTTCATTGGGCTTGACCATGCCCAGCTCCATGCGGGCCTTCTCCTCGACCATCTCCAGGCCTTCCTTCAGGTCGCGCACTTCGGAAGCCAGCCGCTCGTTGCCCTGCTGGGCCTGTATGTTGGCGGCCTTTTGCGCGTCCAGCTTCTGCTGCATCGCCGAGACGCTGCCGACACTTCCCCGGCCAAACCACAGCTGCGCGTGAACGATGAGCAGTAGTGCGATCAGGATGGCGGGGATGAGCCGGTTGCGCACTTTCCTCTCTAGCGGAGGTTATAAAACGCCGAACGGCCGGGATACGAAGCCACGTCGCCCAGGTCTTCTTCGATGCGCAGCAGCTGGTTGTACTTGGCCATGCGGTCCGAGCGCGAGAGGGAACCGGTCTTGATCTGGCCGGCGTTGGTGCCCACCGCGATGTCGGCGATGGTCGAGTCCTCGGTCTCGCCCGAACGATGGCTGATGACCGAGGTGTAGCCGGCGCGCTTGGCCATGTCGATGGCGGCGAAGGTTTCGGTGAGCGTGCCGATCTGGTTGATCTTGATCAGGATCGAGTTGGCGATCTTCTTGTCGATGCCTTCCTTCAGGATCTTCGTGTTGGTGACGAACAGGTCATCGCCCACCAATTGCACGCTGCTGCCGAGCCGCTCGGTCAGTGTCTTCCAGCCGTCCCAGTCGCTCTCGCCCATGCCGTCCTCGATGCTGATGATCGGGTACTTGGTGGTCCAGCTGGCCAGGATGTCGGTCCACTCGCCGGAGTCGAGGATCTTGCCTTCGGCTTCGAGGTTGTACTTGCCGTCCTTGAAGAACTCGCTGGCCGCGCAATCCAGGCCCAGGGCGATCTGCTCGCCGGGGCGGTAGCCGGCCTTCTCGATGGCCTCCAGGATCATGCCGATGGCCGCTTCGTGGTTCGCCACGTTCGGCGCAAAGCCGCCTTCGTCGCCCACCGCCACGCTCATGCCCTTGTCGTGGATGATTTTCTTCAGCGCGTGGAACACTTCGGCGCCGTAGCGCACCGCCTCGCGAAAGCTCGGCGCACCCACGGGGATGATCATCAGCTCCTGCAGGTCGAGGTTGTTGTTGGCGTGGGCGCCGCCGTTGACGACGTTCATCATCGGCACCGGCAGCGACATGCCGCCCATGCCGCCGAAATAGCGGTACAGCGGCAGGCCCGATTCCTCTGCGGCTGCGCGCGCGACGGCCATCGAGACCGCGAGGGTTGCGTTGGCGCCCAGGCGGGCCTTGTTGTCGGTGCCGTCCAGGTCGATCAGCGTCTTGTCCAGGAAGGCCTGCTCGGAGGCGTCGAGGCCAAGCACCGATTCGGAAATCTCGGTGTTGATGTGCTCGACGGCCTTCAGCACGCCCTTGCCGCCGTAGCGGGCCTTGTCGCCATCGCGCAGCTCGATCGCTTCGCGCGAGCCGGTGGACGCGCCCGACGGCACGGCCGCGCGGCCCATGGTGCCCGACTCCAGCAGCACGTCGCATTCGACGGTAGGGTTGCCGCGCGAGTCCAGGATTTCGCGGCCGACGATGTCAACGATTGCGCTCATTTCTTGTTTTCCGTTAGTTGGTTATCAGGGGTGGATTTTCTGAACGCAGAGGGCGCAGAGGATTCGCAGAGGACGCAGAGAAAACAGGAATGCAAAACTGAATCTGGATTCCTCTGCGCTCTCTGCGTAACCTTTGCGTCCTCTGCGTTCAAAAAGTCTTTCGGTCTTGCGCCATGCAGCTCTCAAGCAGAAAAGTCGTCCTCGAGGTAGCCGTTCTTCTTCGTGACGCGGTCCAGCGCAAGCAACGTTTCCAGCAGCGCCTTCATGTGCTTGAGCGGCACCGCGTTGGGGCCGTCCGACAGGGCCTTGGCGGGGTCGGGGTGGGTTTCCATGAAAAGGCCGGCGACTCCCACCGCTACCGCGGCTCGCGCCAGCACCGGCACCATTTCGCGCTGGCCGCCGGAACTCGTGCCTTGCCCGCCGGGCAATTGCACCGAATGCGTTGCGTCGAACACCACCGGCGCGCCGGTCTCTCGCATGATCGCGAGCGATCGCATGTCGGATACCAGGTTGTTGTAGCCGAAGCTGGCTCCGCGCTCGCAGGCCATGAAATTGTCTTCCGGCAGGCCCTTCTCCTTCGCCGCGTCACGCGCCTTGTCGATCACGTTCTTCATTTCATGCGGCGCGAGGAACTGGCCCTTCTTGATGTTCACCGGCCGGCCCGACTGGGCCACCGCGCGAATGAAATCGGTCTGCCGGCACAGGAACGCCGGCGTCTGCAGCACGTCGACGACCTTGGCCACCGCGGCGATCTCGGCTTCGCTGTGCACGTCGGTGAGGATGGGAAGCTGCAATTCCTTCTTCACCTTGGCCAGGATTGCGAGCCCGCTTTCCATGCCCGGCCCGCGAAAGCTGGCACCCGAAGTGCGGTTGGCCTTGTCGTAGCTGCTCTTGAAGATGAACGGGATGCCCAGGCTCGCCGTGATTTCCTTCAAGGCGCCGGCAGTGTCCATCTGCAGTTGCTCGGACTCCACCACGCAGGGGCCGGCGATCAAAAAAAAGGGCTTGTGAAGCCCGATCTCGAAGTTGCAGAGCTTCATGGCTATGCGACCGCTTTGAGGGATGTCTTGCCCGCGGCCTGGTGGTCCACCGCCGCCTTGATGAACGAGTTGAAGAGCGGATGGCCATCCCATGGCGTCGACTTGAACTCGGGGTGGAACTGCACGCCCATGAACCAGGGATGCACGTCCTGCGGCAGTTCGACGATTTCGGTGAGTTGCTCGCGTTGGGTCAGCGCCGAGATCACCAGGCCGGCTTGGCGCAATTTGTTCAGGTAATTGACGTTGGCTTCGTAGCGATGGCGATGGCGCTCCGTCACCACGTCGCCGTAAATCTTGTGGGCCAGCGTGCCACGCGCCACATCCGAGCTTTGCGCGCCCAGCCGCATGGTGCCGCCGAGGTCGGAGTTGGCGTCACGGGTCTTGATGGTGCCGTCGGCGTCTTTCCATTCGGTGATCAGCGCGATCACGGGGTTGGGCGTTTCGGGCTCGAACTCGGTGCTGTTGGCGTCCTGCAGGCCGGCGACGTCGCGCGCGTATTCGATGGTAGCCACCTGCATGCCCAGGCAGATGCCCAGGTACGGGACCTGGTTCTCGCGGGCGAAACGGGCGGCCGCGATCTTGCCTTCGATGCCGCGCTTGCCGAAGCCGCCCGGCACCAGCACGGCGTCGTACTTGGCCAATTGGCGCACGCTGTCGGGCGTGATGGTTTCGGAATCGACGTAGTCGATCTTCACGCGCACATGGTTCTTCATGCCGGCGTGGCGCAGCGCCTCGTTCAGCGACTTGTAGCTGTCCGACAGCTCGACGTACTTGCCGACCATCGCGATCGTGACTTCGCCTTGCGGGTTCTCGGTCTCGTGCACCAGGTCGTCCCAGCGCTTCAGGTTGGCCGGCGGGGTGTTCAGGCGCAGCTTGTCGCAGATCAGGCCGTCCAGGCCCTGCTCGTGCAGCATGCGCGGCACCTTGTAGATGGTGTTGACGTCCCACATGCTGATCACGCCCCATTCGGGCACGTTGGTGAACAGCGAAATCTTGGCGCGCTCGTCCTCGGGAATCTTGCGGTCGGCGCGGCAGAGCAGGGCGTCGGCGGAAATACCGATCTCGCGCAGTTTCTGCACCGTGTGCTGGGTCGGTTTGGTCTTGAGTTCGCCGGCCGCGGCGATCCAGGGCACGTACGTCAGGTGGACGAAAGCGGTGTTGTTGGCGCCCATGCGCAGGCTCATCTGCCGCGCGGCTTCGAGGAAGGGCAGGGATTCGATGTCGCCGACGGTGCCGCCGATTTCCACGATCGCCACGTCGGCCGCGCCCGGGTCGCCGAAATGCGCGCCGCGCTTGATGAATTCCTGGATCTCGTTGGTGATGTGCGGAATCACCTGCACCGTCTTGCCGAGGTAGTCGCCGCGGCGTTCCTTCTCCAGCACCGACTGGTAGATCTTGCCGGTGGTGAAGTTGTTGACCTTGCCCATGCGGGTGGTCACGAAACGCTCGTAGTGGCCCAGGTCCAGGTCGGTCTCGGCGCCGTCGTCGGTGACGAACACTTCGCCGTGCTGGAAGGGGGACATGGTGCCCGGATCGACGTTGATGTACGGATCGAGCTTGATGAGGGTGACTTTGAGGCCCCGCGATTCCAGAATCGCAGCGAGGGAGGCTGAGGCGATTCCCTTGCCGAGGGAACTCACCACACCGCCGGTGACGAAGACAAATTTGGTCATGTCAGTCCGAAAGTCGAGCTTCCGGGAGGTGGTAACACTGAATTATACCGACGCCTGTCGGCGCGGCCTAATTCTGCGTGCGTCCCAGGCGGACGGCGAGCCGCCGCTGAACGCCCGCAGGGCCGCGCTGACGCGGGCCCGATGCTGCCAGGTGTCGCTACACTCGCGCACATGAACGATCTGACGGGCAAGCACTTCGTCTTGGGGCTTTCCGGCGGCATCGCCTGCTACAAGGCGGCCGAGCTGTGCCGGGCGCTGATCAAGCAGGGCGCGACCGTGCAGGTGGTGATGACGGAAGCGGCGGAACAGTTCATCACTCCGGTCACGATGCAGGCGCTATCGAGCCGGCCGGTCTACGGCTCGCAATGGGACAGCCGCGAGCCGAACAACATGCCGCACATCAACCTGTCGCGCGAGGCCGACGCGATCCTCGTCGCACCCTGCAGCGCCGACTTCATGGCCAAGCTGTTGCACGGCCGCGCCGACGAGCTGCTCAGCCTGATGTGCCTGGCCCGACCCATCGACAAGGTCCCGCTCCTGCTGGCGCCGGCGATGAACCGCGAGATGTGGGCCCACCCGGCCACCCAGCGCAACATGGTTCAACTGGCCGCCGACGGCGCGCACATCCTGGGGGTCGGATCGGGCTTCCAGGCCTGCGGCGAATCCGGCGACGGCCGCATGCTGGAGCCGCCCGAACTGCTGGAAGACATCATCGCGTTCTTCCAGCCCAAGCCGCTGGCCGGCAAGCAGGTGCTGGTCACCGCCGGCCCCACCTTCGAGGCGATCGACCCGGTGCGCGGCATCACCAACCTCTCCAGCGGCAAGATGGGGTTTGCCATCGCCCGCGCCGCGCGCGAAGCCGGCGCCACCGTGACGCTGGTCGCAGGGCCGGTGAGCTTGCCCACGCCGCGCGGTGTCACCCGCATCGACGTGAAATCCGCCCAGGACATGCTGCGCGCCACCGAACCGCAGGCGCAATTGGCCGACGTGTTCATCGCCACCGCCGCGGTGGCCGACTGGCGGCCCGCAAGTGCGGGCGACCGCAAGATCAAGAAGGACGGTTCGGGCAAGGCGCCCGAGCTGACCTTCATCGAGAACCCCGACATCCTGGCTACCGTGGCGCAGTCGGCGCGCGCAAAATCCGGGGCGCTCTTCTGCGTGGGCTTCGCAGCCGAAAGCCACGACCTGGCCGCCAACGCGCAGGCCAAGCGCGAACGCAAGGGCGTGCCGCTGCTGGTGGGCAACATCGGCCCGGCCACCTTCGGCGCGGACGACAACGCGCTGCTCCTGGTGGACGCGCGCGGGACGAAGGAAATGCCGCGCGCATCGAAACTCGAACTGGCGCGCGCCCTGGTGGCTGAAATCGCGAAACGACTATGAAAATCGACGTCAAGATCCTCGATCCGCGCATGGTGGACCAGCTTCCGGCCTACGCCACGCCGGGCAGTGCGGGGCTCGACCTGCGCGCCTGCATCGACGGGCCCCTGACGCTGGAGGCCAACGCCTGGCGGTTGGTGCCGACCGGCATCTCGATCTGGATCCAGGACCCCGGTTACGCGGCAATGATCCTGCCGCGCTCCGGGTTGGGCCACAAGCATGGCATCGTGCTTGGCAACCTGGTGGGGCTGATCGACAGCGACTACCAGGGCCAGTTGATGGTCAGCGCCTGGAACCGCAGCGACGTTGCGTTCACCTTGCAGCCGATGGAGCGGCTGGCTCAGCTGGTGATCGTGCCGGTGGTGCAGGCGCAGTTCAACGTCGTCGATGAGTTCCCCGCCACCCAGCGGGGTGAAGGCGGCTACGGCTCGACCGGCAAGGGCTGAAGCCAAGAGCCGCATCGGCAGCTTCCTACAAGCTCAGGAGCACCCTCCTACAGGGATGCGCGGCATTGCCTGCGGCCCAGCCGCAAGGGCTGGGTTCTCTAATGTTCGTTCGAGGCGTGATCTCGCGCCTAACAACAGGAGACCCCTCATGATCAAGTCAACCCGTTTTGCTGTCCTGGCCTCGGCCGTGGCCGTCGCCGCAGCGCTCACCGCCTGCGGCACACCCGACCCGTACGGGCCCAACAACTATCCGGTCTCGCCGGTGTCGTCGGTCGATCAGACCCGCACTTATCCGCCGGGCGCGTATCCCTATGGCCAGTACCCGGTGCAGCCGGTCGGCTATGTCGAGTTCGGCCGCGTCACCAACGTCGCGCTGATCAGCAACGGCACCACCAGCTCGGCGCCCAACAGGAACGCCGCCGGCACCGTGATCGGCGCCATCGTGGGCGGCGTGCTGGGCAACCAGATCGGCCATGGCGGCGGTCGGGCCGCTGCGACGGTGCTTGGCGCGACGGCCGGCGCTGTGGTCGGCGGCAACGTGGCCCGCAACTCGGCGCCCTACAACGCCGCGTACCCGGTGTACCGCGTGACCGTGCAAACCGACAACGGCGAATGGCGCACCTATGACGTCAACGCGACGGGCGACCTGCGCGCCGGTGACCGCGTGCGCATCGAAAACGGCGTGATCTACCTGGCCTGACGGCCTGTCAATGCAGCGTGGCGCCTCCGGGCGCCTCGCGCTGCACTTTGAAGAATCCGGTCCCGGCGGTGCCGCGGCCGATTTCTTCTTCCGTCGCTTCGCGCACGGCCTCCACCTTGAGATGCAGCCGGATTGCGATCCCCGCCAGCGGGTGATTGCCGTCCAGCACCACGTGGTCGGGATAGATTTCCGTCACCGTGTAGAGCACGTCTCGCGGAGCCTCGTCGTTGGCGCCCGCGGGCAAGCCTTCGAAGGTCATCCCCTCTTCCAGCTGTTCGGGAAACAGTCCGCGCGGCTCGAGAAACACCAATTGGTCGTTGTAGTCGCCGAACGCTTCTTCGGGCTCCAGGTGCAGGTCGATGCGATCGCCGGGCTCGTGGCCCTGCAAGGCTTCCTGGATCTTGGCGAGCAGGTCGTCCCCGCCGATCAGGAACTCCACCGGGTCCGTCAGGTCGTCCAGGACCTCGCCCAGCGTGTCTTTCAGCGTCCAGGTCAGCGCGACGACGCATTGTTGTGTGATTTCCATAGGAGAATTGTCGCAGTTCCCCATGGACATCGCACAAGCACTCCCTCTGCTGGGCGGCCTCTCGCCCAAGCAGTTCATGAAAAAACACTGGCAGAAGAAACCGCTGCTGGTGCGCGGCGCGTTGCCGGGCTTCGCGCCGCTGCTCGCGCGCAGCGAGTTATTTGAGCTGGCCGCGCGCGACGATGTCGAGTCGCGGCTGGTCGCGCAAGACGGCAGCGACTGGCGGTTCCGGCGCGGACCGTTCGCCCGGCGCTCCTTGCCCCCGGTCTCACGGCCGGGCTGGACGCTGCTGGTGCAGGGCGTCGATCTGCATGAGCCCGCCGCCCATGAGTTGCTGGCACGGTTTCGCTTCGTGCCGCAGGCGCGGCTGGACGACCTGATGATCAGCTATGCCACCGACGGTGGCGGCGTCGGCCCCCATTTCGACAGCTACGACGTGTTTTTGCTGCAGGCCCAGGGAAAGCGGCGATGGCGCATCGGGCGCCAGAAGGACTTGTCCTTGCGCGAAGGCGCGCCGCTGAAGATCCTCGATCGTTTCGAGCCGGAGGAAGAGTACCTGCTCGAGCCCGGCGACATGCTCTACCTGCCGCCGCGCTATGCGCACGATGGCGTGGCGCAAGGCGAGTGCCAGACCTATTCGATCGGCTTTCGCGCGCCGCGCCGCGGCGAACTCGCGCAGGAGCTGCTGCAGCGGCTGGCCGACGACGCAGCTGAATTGGCCGGGGACAAGGTCTACGCCGATCGGGGCGAGGACGCCACGGCCACCCCTGGGGCCATCCCGCAGCAGCTGCAGCGCTTTGCGCGCGACGCTTTGCAGGCCGCGCTCAAGGACCCGCGCGCGCTGGAACGCGCGCTCGGCGAATACCTGACCGAGCCGAAGGCCAGCGTGTGGTTCGAGTCCGGGGCAACGCGCGGCGCCTTGCGGGCCGTGGTGCTCGACCGGCGCACCAGCATGATGTACAACACGGACCATGTCTTCATCAACGGCGAGAGTGTGCGCGCTTCCGGGCGGGACGCGGCGCTCATGCGCCTGCTGGCCGATCGCCGCAGCCTGGGGCCCGGGGACCTCGCACGGGCGAGCGCGGCGGCGCTGTCGCTGCTGCAATCCTGGCGCGAGGCGGGCTGGCTTCATGCAGAAAGGGCAGCGCGATGAGCACGACACCTGAACCCGCGGATGCCGGCGCGCCGGCCGCGTTGCACGAGGGCCGGTTCGAAGGGCGCAAGGACTTCCAGCAGCTGGTGCGTGACGCCCTGGCCTGCGCGGCGCGCGAGGGCTGGCGCGAGATCATCCTTTCCGACGCCACTTTCGCCGACTGGCCACTGGGCGAGCGCGTCGTCGCCGACTCGCTGCAGAGCTGGTCGAAAACGGGCCGGCGCTGCACGCTGCTGGCTTGCCGCTACGACGACGTGATGCGCCGCCATCCGCGGTTCGTGACGTGGCGCCGCACCTGGGCGCACATCATCGAGGCCAGGGGCTGCTCATCGGCCGACCCGCTGGTATTGCCGAGCGCGATCTGGAGCCCGGGCTGGGTGCTGGAGCGGCGGGACCTCGAGCGGAGCAACGGCTACAGCGGCAGCGAGCCGGAGCGCCGCATCCAGCTGCGCGAGAACCTCAACGAGTGGCTGCAGAAGAGCTCGTCGTCATTCGCGGCCCACACCACGGGCCTTTGATCTCGCGTGCTCGACAGTCCCGCGCTCGCCCCCAAGGGTTTTCGGGCTTGACTTTTTCGGCATATAATTTCGGGCTGAACAGCAAGAGCTCGAGTCCTTGTTGCTCGGTCAACGCGGCCATCCCGGCGGCACTGACAATTTCCGGAAATTGTTTTTCTCCCATAAAAGGAAACCTGAAATGAAGAAATCGCTTGTACTGGCGACCCTGATTGCAGCCGCAGCGCTGGCCGCTTGCGGCAAGAAGGAAGAGCCGGCGCCTGCTCCGGCCCCCGCTCCCGCTGCTGCTCCCGCACCGGCGCCCGCGCCTGTCGCCGCCCCGTCCGCCGACGCCGCTTCCGGCGCTGCTGCTGCCGCAGCTGCTGCCGGCGCTGCCAACGCTGCCTCCGGCTCGACGGGCAGCATGAGCACCGTGGCCCCGTCGACGGCCCCGGCCGCCAGCGGCTCCAAGTAATCGGAATTTCCGGTTCGCAAAAAAGCCGCCCTCGGGCGGCTTTTTTGTTGCCCGCCGGCTCTAGGCCGTGAGCCAGCCGCTTCCGCTGGGCCCGTCCGCGACCAGCACGTCGGCTTCCGCGCAGCCCAGCGCCGCGGCGATCGCGCGGCGCGCCAGTTCGGGGCGATTGTTCTGCTCGCTCAGGTGGGCGGCCACCACCTGCTGCAGGCCCGCCGCCTGCACGGCATGCGCGATCTCCGCCGCGGCCGAGTTGGCCAGGTGTCCATAGGCGCCCCCGACCCTGCGCTTGAGGAAGGGCGGATAGGTGGAGGCCGCCAGCATCTCCGGATCGTGGTTGCACTCCAGCAGCAGCGATGCGCAGCCCGCAAGCTGTTCCAGCACATGGCTGGTGGCATGCCCGAGGTCGGTGAGGATGCCCAGGCGCCTGGCGCCGTCGGTGCAGGTCAATTGCAAAGGCTCGCGCGCGTCGTGCGGCACGGTGAACGGCAGCACCCGCAACGCGCCCACCTCGAACGGCTGCGCGTCGCACGCGATGCGCAACAGGCCCTCGAAATCCGGCTCGCCGATCTCGCTATAGGTGCCGTGGCTCATCCACACGGGAATGCGTTCGCGCAGCGCCAATTGACGCGCGCAGCCGATGTGGTCGGCGTGTTCATGCGTGATGAAGATGGCGTCGATCTGCTCGGCCAGCATGCCGGCCTGGGCCAGCCGCACATCGAGCTGGCGAATGCCCAGGCCGCAATCGACCAGCAGGTGCGTGATGGAGGTGGTGCTGCGCGCCTGGATGACGGTGGCGTTGCCCGAACTTCCGCTGCCCAGGCTCTTGAACCGCAGCACGGCGTCTTACTTCAGGTCGTCGGCGATGACTTGCACGATCCGCTGCGCGTTCGCCGAAGTCTCCGGCGCACCCGTCGAATTCAGCACCGACACCGTGGTCGACTCGCCCTGGCTCTTGAGGTTGATGCGGAACTTCAGCGGCGCCGCGGCCTTCTCGGAGCCGCTGAACAGCTTGGCGAAGAAACCCTTTTCCTTCTTGTCGGCATTGGGTTCGACGTAGCGCACGAAGTACGTGCCCTGGGCGCGGTCGCGGTCTTCCACGGTGAAGCCCGTGCGGTCCAACGTGAGGCCCACGCGGCGCCATGCGCGGTCGAAGCCCTCATCGATCTGCACCACCGGCGTGGCGCCGACAGTAGCCACGCGCGACGTCAGCTTGGCGGCGCCGGTCGCCACCAGCGACTTGGCCTGCTCCTGCGGCACGCCGAGCTTGACCATGAGCCGGCGCAGGAACTCCGCTTCGAGCTCCGGATCGGACGGGCGCGGCTGCCAGGTCGTCTGGTCCTTCTGGGTGTTGCTGTAGACCTCGATCATGCCGCGATGGCTGATGTAGATCTCGGTGCCGCCATTGGCCGTGCGCTCCAGGCGCGTGCGGAAGCGGTCACGCTCTGAGGTGGAGTAGAGCGAGTCGAGCACCTTGCCGAGCGCGTTGCGGATGAAGTCCTGCGGAATCTTGGCGCGGTTCTCGGCCCAGTCGGTTTCCATGATGCCGAGGTTGGATTCATCCAGCGCCAGCAGGAACCCGCTCTCCTGCCAGAACTCGCGCACCGGGTTCCACAACTGGTCGGCCGAGCGGTTCACCACCAGCCAGCGCTGGTTGCCGGTGCGTTCGATGCGCACGTCGCCGAGCGTGGAGGCCGCCGTCGGCAGCGACGGTGCCGCCTGGCCGACCTGGAAGCCGCTGGCCGTCACCGCGCCGCCAGGCACCTGATAGCGCGAATCGCGCGAAAGCTGGGTGAGGTCGGGCGGCACTTCCAGCGAACTGCCCTTGCCGGCGCTCTTGTAGTCGATCTTCTGGCTGTCGAAAACCGAACAGGCCGATAGCGCGGCGCACATCGCCAGCACGCCGAGTTTTGCAAATTGCTTCACGTCATCCCCTTGCGGAATTGGTTCTCGAGAAAAATCACGACAGCAGGCCGCTGGCGCGCAGCGCTGCTTCGACCACGGGTTCGTTCGCCGCCGTCAGCGGCGTCATCGGCAGGCGCAGGGCGCCGCCGCACAGGCCCATGCGGGCCATCGCCCATTTCACGGGGATGGGGTTGGCCTCGACGAACAATTGCTTGTGCACCGGCATCAGCTTGCGCTGGATTTCCATCGCGCGCTTCGCATCGCCGGCCACAGCGGCCACGCACAGCTCGTGCATCAGGCGCGGCGCGACGTTGGCCGTCACGCTCACGTTGCCTTGCCCGCCGCACAGCATCAGCGCCACTGCGGTCGGGTCGTCGCCGGAGTACACGGCAAAGCCCTTGGGCAGGTCGCGGATCAGCCACTGCGCGCGCTCGATGTTGCCGGTAGCTTCCTTGATGCCGACGATGCCGGGGACTTGCGCCAGCCGCAGGACGGTGTCGTGCAGCATATCGGCCACCGTGCGGCCGGGGACGTTGTAAAGAACGATGGGCAGGTCGCCGACCGCCTCGGCAATCGCCTTGAAGTGCCGGTACTGGCCTTCCTGCGTCGGCTTGTTGTAGTAGGGCACGACCTGCAACTGGCAGTCGGCGCCGACCTTCTTGGCGAACCGCGCCAGCTCGATCGCTTCCGCCGTCGAGTTGGCGCCGCAGCCGGCCATGATGGGCACGCGCTTGTTGGCCTGCTCCACCGAGACGCGGATGATTTCCTGGTGTTCCTGCACGCTGACCGTGGGCGACTCGCCGGTGGTGCCGACCACGCCGATGCAGTCGGTGCCTTCGGCGATGTGCCAGTCGATCAGCTTGCGCAACGCGGGGTAGTCGACGCTGCCGTCGTCGTGCATCGGGGTCGCCAGCGCCACGATGCTGCCTGTAATCGGTGTCATGTCGGGAGTTTGTCCGGAAACGGGGATTCTACCCAGGAGCCTTGCGGGCCTATTTCAACCCTCCCGCCAGCGCAGCCGGCCGCTCGCACCGGCACGGCCACCTTCGTCTTAAGTGTTTTCCATTCCCAAAAAAGTGTTGACATTATTTCCCAAGACATAACACTCGCAGGTCTGTTCGATGCCTTCGCCGGAATCCCACATGCCCCACATGCCTGCTTCGTCCGCGCTCCAGCGTTTTCGCGTGGTGGATCTCACCCAGGTCCGGGCCGGCCCGACCGCCTGCCGGCAACTGGCGGACTGGGGCGCCGACGTGATCCAGGTCCAGATGCCCGAACACATGCGCGGGGACGACACGCTGGGTGGACAGGACGGCTCGGACTACCAGTACACGCATCGCAACAAGCGCTCGATCACCCTCAACCTGAAAGAGCCCGAAGGCATCAGCGTGCTCAAGCGGCTGATCGCGAAGGCCGACGTCGTGGTGGAAAACTTCCGCCCCGACGTCAAGTTCCGCCTGGGCATCGACTACGACAGCCTGAGGCTGGACAACCCCGGGCTGGTGTACGCCAGCATTTCGGGCTTCGGCCAGACCGGGCCGCTCGCCCAGCGCCCCGGCTTCGACCAGATCGCGCAGGGGATGGGCGGGCTGATGTCGGTGACGGGCGTGGCCGAGCAGGGGCCGATGCGCGTCGGCCTTCCCATCGCCGACCTGTGCGCGGGCATCTTTGCCGCGCAGGGCATCCTGGTGGCGCTGCTGGAGCGCGAGGTGTCGGGCAAGGGCCAGTGGCTGCACACCTCGTTGCTGGAAGCCATGGTCTACATGATGGATTTCCAGAACTCGCGCTGGCTGATCGACGGTGAAGTGGCGGGCCAGGCCGGCAACTTCCATCCCACCAGCATCCCGACGGGCGTCTACAAGGCGCGCGACGGCTACATGAACATCGCCGTGTTCGGCTCCAAGATCTGGGAACGCTTCTGCGACATCCTGGGCGCGCCCGAGTGGGTTGGCGACGAGCGCTACAAGGACAAGATGCAGCGCTCCGTCAACCGCGACTCGCTCAACGCCGAGATCAACCGCCGCCTGGCGGCCCAGGACCGTTCCTACTGGATCGAACGCCTGAACGACGGCGGCGTGACCTGCGGCCTCATCAACAACGTCAGGGAAGTGTTCGAGGAGCCGCAGGTCAAGCACCTCGACATGGTCAAGAAGATCGTGTCCAAGCACCATGGTGCCCAGCGCCTGGTCGGCCAGCCCATGCAGCTCGAGCGCACGCCCAGCAGCATTGCGCGCGCCGCGCCGCGCCGCGGCGAACACACCGAGGAAGTGCTGTCCGAACTGGGCCTGAGCGCGCAGGACCTGGCGCGCATGAAATCAACCGGAGTCTATTGATGCCGACCGAGAGCTACGAATCCCCGACCGAACGCGTGCAGGCCTGGCTCGATGCCTCGACACTGCATATCCGCTTCAACAACCCGGAGCGCCACAACGCGCTGTCGGTCGACATGTGGGAAGCGGTTCCGCCCTTGCTGGCGCAGGCCGAGGCCGACGACCGGGTGCGTTTGGTGGTGTTCTCGGGCGCGGGTGAGAAGGCGTTCGTGTCCGGCGCCGACATCACGCAGTTCGAGGACATGCGTGCCGCGCGCGAAGCCGTGACGCGCTACGAGCAGATGGCCGAAAGCGCGCTCATGGGCATCTACAACTGCGTCAAGCCCACGCTCGCCTGCATCCGCGGGTATTGCATTGGCGGCGGCGTGAACGTGGCGATCAGTTGCGACCTGCGCATCGCTTCCACCGACTCGGTGTTTTCGATTCCGGCCGTCCGGCTCGGCCTGGGCTACCGCTATTCGGCGATGAAGAACCTGGTGGACCTGGTCGGCCCCGGCGCCGCCAAGGACATCTTCTTCACCGGCCGCAAGTTCGACGCCCAGGAGGCGAAGTCGCTCGGCCTGGTCTCCCGCGTGTGCGAGCCCGACAAATTGCCGGCGCTGCTGGCCGAATACACATCGGCCATGGCAGTCAATGCGCCGCTCACCATCCGCGCGGCCAAGGCCATCATGGCCGAGGTTCTGAAGCCCTCGCCCGAGCTCGACATGGCGCTATGCCAGCGCGCGATCCGCACCTGCTTCGACAGTGCCGACTATGCCGAAGGCCGCAAGGCCTTCATGGAAAAGCGCAAGCCGGTTTTCACCGGCAAGTGAGACATCAATGAAAACACTTGGCATCGCCGTCGCATTGTTCTTGGGCTCTGTCGGCCTGGACGCCGCGGCGCAAGCTCCCGCGTATCCGGCCAAGCCGGTGCGGCTGGTGGTCGGTTTCACGCCGGGTGGCGCGGCCGACTACGTGGCCCGCTCGATGAGCGAACCGCTGAGCAAAGCCCTGGGACAGCCGATCGTGATCGAGAACCGCCCGGGAGCGGGCTCGAGCATCGCCGCCGACCTGGTGGCCAAGTCGCCGCCCGACGGCTACACGGTGCTGATCGCCAGCCCGAGCAGCATTTCAGTCAATCCGGCGCTCAACCCGAAGCTGGGCTACAGCATGCGCGACCTCACGCCCATCACGCTGGTCAGTAGCTCGCCCCTGGTGATCGCGGCCAATCCGGCCACCGGCATCAACTCGATCCAGGACCTGATCGCCCGCGCCAAGAAAGAGCCTGGCGTGCTGAACTACGCATCGGCCGGCAATGGCTCGGCGCCGCATCTGGGCGGCGAACTGTTCATCCAGCTCACCGGCGTGAAGATCAAGAACATCCCGTTCCGCGGCGGCGGCCCGGCCGTGCAGTCCGTCATCGCGGGCGACACCCAGGTCATCTTCGGCACGCCGCCATCGGTGATGCCGATGATCCAGGCGGGGCGCTTGCGTGCGCTCGCCGTGAGCACCCGGGAGCGGACGGCGCTGGTGCCCGGAGTGCCGGGGATGGCCGAAGCCGGCCTGCCCGAATACGCGATCGAATTCTGGTACGGGCTCTTCGTGCCGGTGGGCACGCCGCCGGCGATCATCCGGAAGATCTTCGATGCCGCCACGGCGGCCATGCAGGAGCCGTCGGTCAAGGCCGCGCTGGCGCGCGAAGGAACGGACGCGACGCTGTCGCAATCGCCCGAACAGTTCTCGACGTTCCTTGCCGAAGATGCGAAGTTCTGGGTGAAGCTCGTGAAGGACGCCGGCGTCAAGCTCGAGTGAGCGAGTCGAGCGGATGGCGTTGCGGCACTTCACCGGGGATGGCCCGCATGGCGGCGATGCGCTGCACGAACCGCGCCGGTTCTTCGAGAAATCCATCCTCGTAAGCGATCACACGCAGCTCGCGGCAAGCGTCGATCAACTCCGCAGGCTGCAGCAGGAAATCGGGCCGCGAGGGTTTGCCGACCGTTTCGTTGCCCGCCGCAAAGGTTTCATAGATCAGCACGCCGCCTGGCGCGACGCTTTGCACGATGACGGGCAACAGCGGACGCCACAGGTAGTTCGTCACGACGACCCCCGCAAAGGTGCGGCCGGCGAATGGCCAGGGGCCGTTCTCGATGTCGGCCAGCACGGCTTCACTGAGACCCGCAACCGCGTCGATCGCATCGTGATCGCGGTCCACGCCCGTGACCGGATGCCCTTGCGCCGCGAACCAGCGCATGTGGCGCCCGCGTCCGCAGGCCACGTCCAGCACCGCACCACCGGCCGGAACCAGGCGGGACCAACGCCGGACCCAGGGCGAGGGCGCTTCGGTGCCATGGGGTTTGCTCCCTCCCCCGCCGGGGGAGGGCAGGGGCGGGGGCACGGGGACGTCAATGGGGCCGGACATCGTCTTTCAACGCCGCCAGCGCCATGTTCTCCACCATCCCCGGCGCAATCAATTTCATGAAGCGGCCGAGCTTGCCCCGGGCCGTCATGACCACTTCGCGCCGGCGCCCGTTCATGCCGTCGATGATCAGCCGCGCGCATTCTTCGACGCTCATCGCGTCGTCCTCCTTCAGGCCGCTGGAGCCGGCCGGCTCACCCTTGGCGTTGTAGCCGCGATAGCGGATGCTGGTCGCGACCACGCCGGGGTAGGCGGTGGTGACACTGACGCCAGCGCTCTTGAGTTCGGCCCGCAGCGCCTCGAAAAAGCCGGTCATCGCGAACTTGGTGGCGCTGTAGGCGGTGCGGCCCGGCACGCCTACCAGTCCGGCCAGCGATGACACGGCCACGATATGGCCCTTGCTTTCCTTGAGATGAGGCAAGGCGGCGTGGGTGCACCACACGCTGCCCCACAGGTTCACCTTCATCAGGTTTTCGTACCAATGCAGGTCTTGCGGCTTGACGTCGGCGAACAAGGCCTGGGCCGAGACGCCCGCGTTGTTGATCAACGCATCGATGCGCCCGAACTTCCCGACGGCCTGCTCGACCAGGCTGCGGCACTGCGGCTCTTCGGAAACGTTCGCGACGACGGGCAGGGCTTGCGCGCCCGAGGCCCGGCACTGCGCGGCCACCGCGTCGAGCTTCTCCTGGTTACGCGCGGCGAGGACCAGCCCTGCTTGCGCGCCGTGCGCCGCGGCGAGCTGCCGCGCGATTTCAGCGCCGATCCCGTCGGACGCTCCCGTGATGATGAAGATCTTCATGCGGCTGAAATGTACCCCCGTTGCCGCCGGCGCGCGAACATGATGCTTAGCTGAAGCAGGCCCAGAGCTGGTCGGCGAGCGTCACCAGGATCAGCGGCCTCGTGTACAGCGCGAACACTGCCAGCAGCACCACGATGGCGGCGCCGTAGGCGAGGAGCTTGCGCGTGCGGACGCTCATTTCAGGCGGCTTGCGGCACCGGCCGCGCGATCGGCGCTTCGCGCACCGGCAGGTTCACCAGCGCCGCGAAGATGCCCAGCGCGATCGAGATGTACCAGACGATGTCGTAGCTGCCGGTGCGGTCGTACAGGAATCCGCCCAGCCAGACACCCATGAACGCGCCTGCTGCCAGCCGAAGCCCGAGATCAGGAAGCCTTCCACCGGCACCATCAGGAACTGGCCGAACGAACCGGCGGCGGCCGCGACGCCCATGGCCCAGGAACGCTTGGCCGGATCGATCTGCCGGCCGATCACGCCGTAGATGACTGCATAGGTGGTGCCGGCCTGGGCCGCGCCGAGCACAACGCCGGCGGTGAGCGTGAATACCAGGGGACTGGTGGCGAGCGCCATGCCCGCCAGGCCGGCGCCGTACAGGAGCGCGCCGCCGATCAGCACGCGGGCCGCCCCGAAGCGGTCGGCCACCATGCCGGCAAAGACGCCGAAGATGCCCCACGACAGGTTCTGGATCGCCAGCGCGAACGAGAAGGTCTCGCGGCTCCAGTTCTGCGCCTGGGTGATCGGCTGCAGCCACAGCCCGAAGCCATGGCGGATGCCCATGGACAGCGTGACGATCATCGCGCCGCAGGCCAATACCTGGAACATGGAGAGCTTTTGGGGGACGGTGGCTTGCATGCGGCGACTTTAGCCAAAGGGAAAAAACGGCGCTGAGGAGGGCTGCCCCGTCATTCTGTATGTTTATACAGTGCTTCTCGGCGGCGCGACTACAATCCACCCTCCTATGGCCACCGACCGTTCCAGCAAACTCCCCGCCGAATATTCCGAAGGTTCGATCCGCGTGCTCAAGGGCCTGGAGCCCGTCAAGCAGCGGCCCGGCATGTACACGCGCACCGACAATCCGCTGCACGTCATCCAGGAAGTCCTGGACAACGCGGCCGACGAGTCGTTGGCCGGCCACGGCAAGCGGATCAAGACGATCCTGCACCCCGACGGCTCGATCAGCGTCGAGGACGACGGCCGCGGCATCCCGTTCGGCCTGCACCCGGAGGAGAAGGTTCCGGTCATCGAGATCGTCTACACGCGGCTGCACGCGGGCGGCAAGTTCGACAAGGGCAAGGGCGGCGCCTACAGCTTTTCCGGCGGTTTGCACGGCGTCGGCGTTTCGGTGACCAATGCGCTGGCCAAGCGGCTCGAAGTGACGACGCACCGCGAGGGCCAGGTGGCCCGGATGGCCTTCGGCGGCGGCGACGTGATCGAAAAGCTCCAGATCCGCAAGCTGCAGGAGGGCGACCGGCGCCAGGGCACCACGGTGCGGGTGTGGATCGATCCCAAGTATTTCGAAACGCCGCAGTTGCCGATGACCGAATTGGCGCACCTTTTGCGCAGCAAGGCCGTGTTGATGCCGGGCGTGGTGGTGTCGCTGGTCAACGAGAAAACCAAGGAGACGCAAAGCTGGCAATACAAGGGCGGCCTGCGCGACTACCTGATGCAGACGCTGACCGGCGAGCCGGTGATCCCGCTGTTCGAGGGCGAAGGCTTCGCGCAGAACAACGACAACTTCGCCGAAGGCGAGGGCGCGCAGTGGTGCGTCGCCTTCACCGAAGACGGCCAGCCGGTGCGCGAGAGCTACGTCAACCTGATCCCTACCTCCGCCGGCGGCACGCACGAGAGCGGCTTGCGCGACGGGCTGTTCAACGCCGTGAAGAGCTTCGTCGACCTGCACTCGCTGTTGCCCAAGGGCGTGAAGCTGTTGCCCGAGGACGTGTTCGCGCGCGCTTCGTACGTCCTGTCGGCCAAGGTGCTGGACCCGCAATTCCAGGGCCAGATCAAGGAGCGGCTGAATTCGCGCGACGCCGTTCGGCTGGTCTCCAGCTTCGTGCGGCCGGCGCTCGAGCTCTGTCTGAATCATCACGTCGAATACGGCCGCAAATTGGCGGAACTGGCGATCAAGGCCGCGCAAAGCCGCCAGAAGGCCGGCCAGAAGGTCGAGAAGCGCAAGGGCTCCGGCGTCGCCGTGCTGCCCGGCAAGCTCACCGATTGCGAGAGCCGCGACTTGAGCCACAACGAAGTGTTCCTGGTGGAGGGCGACTCGGCCGGCGGCAGCGCCAAGATGGGCCGCGACAAGGAATGCCAGGCCGTGCTGCCCCTGCGCGGCAAGGTGCTCAACACCTGGGAAGTGGAGCGCGACCGCCTCTTCGCCAACACCGAGATTCACGACATCGCCGTGGCCATCGGCGTGGACCCGCATGGTCCCGCCGACACCCCCGATCTTTCGGGCCTGCGCTACGGAAAGATCTGCATCCTGTCCGATGCCGACGTCGACGGCTCGCACATCCAGGTGCTGCTGCTGACCTTGTTCTTCCGCCATTTCCCCAAGCTGATCGAAACCGGCCATGTTTTCGTCGCCCGGCCGCCGCTGTTCCGGGTGGACGCGCCGGCCCGCGGGAAAAAGCCCGCTTCCAAGACTTATGCACTTGACGACGGCGAATTGACCGCTATCTTGGACAAGCTGCGCAAGGAAGGGGTGCGCGAAGGGGCCTGGAACATCAGCCGTTTCAAGGGCCTGGGCGAGATGAGCGCGGAACAATTGTGGGATACGACGCTCAATCCCGACACCCGGCGCCTGTTGCCGATCCAATTGGGCAAGCAGGACTTCCTGCAGACCGAGAACCTGATCACCAAGCTGATGGGCAAGGGCGAAGCCGCCGCCCGCCGCGAACTGATGGAACTGCACGGCGATGCCGTGGAGATCGACGTATAGAGATCGACGCAGGGAGACACGACATGACCGCCGCCAACTTTGCCGCCAGCTCCCCCGATCGCACCACCGCGCGCGTGCGGCTGCGGCCGACGATGACCAGCGACCTGGATTTCGTGCTCTCGCTCGAAAGCGATCCGGAGAACCTGGAATTCATCACGCCGTGGGAGCGCACGCAGCACGACGCCGCGATCCGCTTCCCGGATTTTCGCCACTTCGTCATCGAAGGCGGCGACGACCTGGAGGCGGTGGGCTTCCTGATCCTGATCGGCTGCCGCAGCCAGCACCAGTCGCTCGAACTCAAGCGCATGGTGGTGCGGGCCAAGGGCGCCGGCTTCGGGCGCGCGGCGCTGCGCGTGGCCAAGAAGGTGGCCTTCGACGACCTGGGCGCCCACCGCCTCTGGCTCGATGTCAAGACCCGCAACACGCGCGCCAAGGCGCTTTACGACGGTGAGGGCTTCGTGGTCGAAGGCCAGTTGCGCGAGGCGGTGAAAGTGGCCGGCGGCTTCGAATCGCTGATCGTGATGTCGATGCTCGAGAGCGAATTCAACGGCCGGCGCGGCCTGGGCCTGGAGATGCGTGCATGACGATTGCCCGGCTCAAGCCCTGGCTGGCCGGCGCGTTGCTGGCCCTGGTGCTCGCGCCGGCGGTTCACGCCGAGGTGTGGGGCTATGTCGATGCCAAGGGCGTCGCGCATTTCTCCGCCGAGAAGATCGACGAACGCTATGAGCTGTTCTTCCGCGGCGGCGAGAGCTTCGACACAGCGGGCATGGGCACGCCCAGGGCCGTTGCCGTGCCCACGGCGCCGCCCAAGCTCATCGCGTTCTTCGAGGTGTCGCCCAGCTACAAGCAGGTCAAGCACCACATGCGCGAAGCGTCGGTTGACCAAGACATCGACTACGAATTGCTGAAGGCGCTGATCGCCACCGAGTCGGGCTTCGACGCCGGCGCCATTTCGCCCAAGGGCGCGGTGGGCCTGATGCAGGTGATGCCGGCGACGGCGCAGCGCTATGGCGTGAGCGGCGACAAGAAGATGCCGGTGCAAAAGAAGCTGGCCGATCCGCGCACCAACATCAAGGCCGGCACGCGCTACCTGCGTTACCTGCTGGACCTCTTTCCCGGCCGGCTCGAGCTGGCGCTGGCCGCGTACAACGCCGGCGAGGGAGCCGTGCAGCGCGCCGGCAACCGCGTGCCGAACTACCGCGAGACGCAGAACTACGTCAAGACGGTGATGCAGCTGTACGGCATGCTCAAGCCCCCTTCGATGAGCGGCACCGGCCGCTTGCCCGGCCGCATCCGCATGGAATTGCCGGTCGGCGGCGCCGTCGGGCGCGGCAACCTGCCCGCGGTGGCGCCCGCGCCTTTCGCCGTACCCCTGGCGGCAGCGAAGCAGGGCGACATCAAGACCGACGGTGATTGAGCCTGGCGGTCCGCATCGAGCAGTAACTTGCCGGCCCCCGGGAAGGGGCGTCGCATGATCACGGCCCTGGCCGATGCCGAGGAACTGGTGGCCCTGGGCGCCTTTGCGGGCGCGCAGGTGCTGGTGCTGTGCTTCAGCGTCGTGATCGCGAATGCCTACCGCGAGCGGGCCTTGCTGCTGCATGCGGCGGCCACGATGATCGGCCTGCTGGCCGTGCAGACCCTGGTCGGAGGCCATCCCTTCCTTGCGCAGGCCGCGCTGCTGGCCGTGCTGGCGATCGACGGCATGCAATTGCGCGAACTCGTGAGCCATGCCGGCGCGCTGCGTGAGCCGCGCCGCTGGCTGGTCGCCGCCAGCCTGGGTGTGCTGCCCGTGTTCGCCCTGGCTGCGGGCCTGGGCCGCTGGCACTTGCTGCTGCCGGGCGTGGCCCTGTGGGCGGTCATTGCCACACTGGTGATGCTGCGGGCCTGGCCCCAGAGCCAGCCCTGGGTGCGCTGGCTGGTTCCCGGCCAGGTGAGCCTGGGGGCCGGAGCCGCCTGGCTGGGGTGGCGCTCGCTGGATGCCGAGCCCGATCCGGCGTTGCCGCTGGCCGCGCTGCTGAGCGTGTGGTCGGCCGCCGTGTTCCTGGCAACCGCGTGGCGCAGCCGCATCTTCAGCGAGACGCGCGTGCGCATCGATGCGCGCAACACTGTGGACCCGCTCACGGGCCTCGCGATGCCGATGATCTTCTACGACCGTGTCCACGCGGTGCGCAACCTGATCAAGCGCTACGGCCACCCCAGCGTGCTGCTGCTGGTGCACCTGGAGAACCTGGAACAGCTGTCGGCCGAGTTCGGGCCCGAGGTCGCGGAGTCGGCGCTGCTGGTCGCCGCCAACCGCATCCGCCAGGCGCTGCGCGACGGTGACGTCGCCGCGCGGCTTTCGCATTCGCGCATCGGTGTGCTGGCCGAAGGCATGTCGCTGGCCGAAGGCACGGCCAACATCGCCAGCCGCATCCTGGTGGCGGGCCTGAAGGAGCCGTTGCCCGCCGCACCCACCGAGTTCCTGCAGTTTCGCATCGTGCTGGCCGCCGTGCCGATGAACGACATGGCGCCCAAGGCCGTTTTGCAGCGGCTCGCCTCGCGGCTGGACGAGCAGATGCTCGCGCCCTCGGAACGCCGCATCCTCACGCTCACCGCCGACGAACTGCTGGCCTGAGGCTTCCCTCTTTTTCTTTTTTTGGCCTGTCTCATGGAGCAAGAACTCATTTCCTTCAACAGCGGCGACGGTGGCGACGACACCGAACTGGACCTCGCGTCCTACGCCCAGCGCGCCTATCTCGAATACGCCCTGAGCGTCGTGAAGGGCCGCGCGCTGCCCGACGTCTGCGACGGGCAAAAGCCGGTGCAGCGGCGCATCCTCTATTCCATGTCGCGCATGGGCCTGGGCTTCACCGGTGCCGGCGGCGCGCGGCCGGTCAAGAGCGCGCGCGTGGTCGGCGACGTGCTGGGCCGCTTCCATCCGCACGGCGACCAGGCGGCCTACGACGCATTGGTGCGCATGGCGCAGGATTTTTCGCAGCGCTATCCGCTGATCGACGGCCATGGCAACTTCGGCAGCCGCGACGGTGACGGGGCCGCGGCGATGCGCTACACCGAGGCCCGCCTTTCGCGCATCACCAACCTTCTGCTCGACGAGATCGATGAAGGCACGGTGGCCTTCATTCACAACTACGACGGCAGCACGCAGGAGCCGCAGCAATTGCCCGCGCGGCTGCCTTTCACGCTGCTCAACGGCGCCAGCGGCATCGCGGTGGGTCTCGCCACGGAGATTCCGAGCCACAACTTGCGCGAGATCGCCGACGCCTGCGTCGCGCTGATCAAGACGCCCAAGCTGGGCGACGACGAGCTGTTCGTGCTGGTGCCGGGACCGGACTATCCCGGCGGCGGCCAGATCATCAGCCCGGCCGCCGACATCGCGGAGGCGTACCGCACGGGCCGCGGCTCGTTGAAAGTGCGGGCGCGCTGGAAGATCGAGGAACTCGCGCGTGGCCAATGGCAACTGGTGGTCCATGAATTGCCGCCCGGAGTCAGTACGCAAAGAGTGCTGGAAGAAATCGAAGAGATCACCAACCCGAAGGTCAAGGCCGGCAAGAAGGCGCTGTCGCAAGACCAGGTCCAGCTCAAGCAGACCGTGCTGTCCGTGCTGGACGCGGTGCGCGACGAATCGAGCAAAGATTCGGCGGTGCGCATCGTCTTCGAGCCCAAGACCAGCCGCATCGAGCAGAGCGAGCTGATCACGACGCTGTTGGCCCACACCAGCCTGGAGACGTCGTCGCCGATCAACCTCACCATGGTGGGACTGGACGGCAAGCCGGTGCAGAAGTCGCTGCGCCTCATGCTGTCGGAGTGGATCGAGTTCCGGCAGGCAACGATCGAGCGCAGGTCCCGGCACCGCCTGGGCAAGGTGACGGACCGCACCCACATCCTCGAGGGCCGGCAGCTGGTGCTGCTGAACATCGACGAGGTGATCGCCATCATCCGCCGCAGCGACGAACCCAAGGCCGCGCTGATCGCGCGCTTCAAGCTCAGCGACCGGCAGGCCGAGGACATCCTGGAAATCCGCTTGCGCCAGTTGGCGCGGCTGGAGGCGATCAAGATCGAGCAGGAGTTGAAGGAGCTGCGCGAAGAACAGAAGAAGCTGGAAGAAATCCTGGGCAGTCCGGTGGCCTTGCGGCGGCTGATGATCAAGGAGATCGAGCAGGACGCCAAGCAGTTTGCCGATGCCCGGCGCACTCTGATCCAGGCCGAGAAGAAGGCAGTCGCCGAGATCAAGGTGGTCGACGAGCCGGTGACGGTGGTGGTGTCGCAAAAGGGCTGGGTACGCGCCCGCCAGGGCCATGGCCACGAGGCGTCCAGCTTCGCCTTCAAGGCGGGCGACGGCTTGTACGCGGTTTTCGAATGCCGCACCATCGACACGCTGTTGGCGTTCGGCAGCAACGGGCGCGTCTACACGGTACCGGTGGCTATGCTGCCCGGCGCGCGCGGCGACGGCCAGCCGGTCACCACGCTGATCGAACTGGAGCCGGGCACGCATTTGTTGCACTACTACGCCGGCGGACCGGGCGCCTGGCTGCTGTTGGCCGGCTCAGGCGGCTACGGCTTCCTCGCGACGGTGGAAAACATGATGTCGCGGCTGAAAGCGGGCAAGGCGTTCGTCAATTGCGGCGAAGGCGAAACCGTCTGCCGGCCGTCCCCGGCCAACGTGCCGCCGCAGGCGCCCGCGACGCACGTGGCCTGCGCTTCCACGGGCGGGCGCATCCTCACGTTCGAGATCGGTGAACTCAAACCCATGGCCAACGGCGGCCGGGGCCTGATGCTGATCGACCTCGATGCGAAAGACACGCTGGCCGGCGCCGCCGCGTACACGCGCAGCGTGAAGATTTCCGGCATCGGGCGTGGCGGGAAAGAGCGCGAGGAGGTCCTGGAGATCCGTTCGCTGAACAACGCGAAGGCGGGCCGTGGGCGCAAGGGCAAGGCGGCCGACCTGGGGTTCAAGCCGGTTTCGATCGAGCGGGTCGAATGAGTTCGCCCGTGGCCGCGCCGACGGCGGCACCGCCTTTCCGCGCGATCGCCGACCTGGTGCGCGAACATGCGGCCGCGCGGCCGTTGCAGCCTGTGCTGGTGCAGGGCGAGCGCGGCGTGACCTGGGGGCAGCTCGACGCGATGGCGGACCGGGTTGCCGCGTCGCTGCAGCGCGACGGCGTCCAGCCGCAGCAGAGCATCGCGATCTGCGGCGCTAATTCGCTGGAATACGCGGCGGTGTTCCTCGGTGCGCTGCGCGCGGGCGCCGTGGTGGCGCCGCTCGCAATCCAGTCGTCGGCCTCGCAATTGGCCGCGATGGCCGCCGACTGCGGAGCCCGCCATCTTTTCGTCGATGGCGCCGTGCCGGCGTTCGACACGGCAGCGCAGCGCATCCACCTGGACGGCGCGAGCCGGCCCTCGCTGGAACGCTGGCTGGCGCCCGCAGGTGCCCGGCCCAAGCCGGTACGGGCGCAGCCGCATTGGCCCTTCAACATCATCTATTCGTCTGGCACCACCGGTACGCCCAAGGGCATCGTGCAGCCGCACGCCATGCGCTGGCAGCACGTGGCCCGCGCGGAAAATTATGGCTATGCGCCACAGTCGGTGACGCTGATCGCGACCTCGTTGTGCTCCAACACGACGCTGGTCTGTTTCTTTCCGACGATCGCCAAAGGCGGCTGCGTGGTGCTGGCGCCGCCGAAGTTCGACGCGGCAACTTATCTTGCGCTGGCGGAAAAGGTGAAGGCGACCCACACGATGCTGGTGCCGGTGCAATACCAGCGCATCATGGCTGTGCCCGATTTCGGCCGCTACGACCTGTCGTCCTTCCAGACCAAGTTCTGCACCAGCGCGCCGTTCCACGGTGCATTGAAGGCCGACATCCTGAAGCGCTGGCCGGGCGGGCTGGTGGAGTTCTACGGCATGACCGAGGGTGGCGGCACCTGCATCCTGGAAGCCCACAACTTCCCGGACAAGTTGAACACGGTGGGCAGGCCCGCCGAGGGGCACGACATGCGCGTGATCGACGAGGAGGAGCGCGAGTTGCCGGCCGGCGAGACCGGCGAGGTGGTCGGCCGTTCGGCGTCGATGATGACGGCGTACCACAACCAGCCGGGCAAGACGCGCGAGGCCGAGTGGCGCGACGGCCAGGGCAACCGCTACATCCGCACCGGCGATGTCGGCCGCTTCGACGCCGAGGGGTTCCTCACGCTGATGGACCGGCGCAAGGACATGGTGATCTCCGGCGGCTTCAACGTCTATCCGAGCGACCTCGAAGCAGTGTTGCGGACCCATCCGGGCGTGGCCGATGCGGCCGTCGTCGGTGTCCCGTCGCAGGAGTGGGGCGAAACGCCGGTAGCATTCGTCGTGCCGGCCGCGCAAGCGCCCGCCGAGCAGGAGCTGCGCGAGTGGGCCAACCGGCAATTGGGCAAGACCCAGCGGCTGTCGGCCGTCCGCTACATCGACGAGTTGCCGCGCAGCGAAATCGGCAAGGTGCTCAAGCGCCAGTTGCGCGAGCGTTGGTAGCCTGGCTCTAGACAGAGTCGAGCGCAGGGAGCACTTCGCCGCGGTTCTCGCCAAAACCGATCCGTGCATGACCGGCCTTCTCGCACCAGCCCTTGAAGATCACCGCGTCGCCGTCGTCCAGAAAGCCGCGCTGCTCGCCATTGGCGAGTTTCAATGGCTCCCGTCCCGCCCGCGTCAGTTCGATGATGGCCCCGGCTTCCGTTTCTCCCGGCCCGGAGATCGTGCCGCTGCCCAGCAGGTCGCCGGCCTGCAGGTTGCAGCCGCCCACCGTGTGATGCGCCACCATCTGCGCCACGCTCCAGTACTGGTGCTTGAAACTCGTGTGGGTCAGGCGCTCGGCGGCGTCGCCCCGCGAGCGATGCTGCGCGGTCTCCAGCCACACTTCGAGCTGGATATCCAGCGCGCCCTCGGCCCGGACCTTCGGTGACTCGAGATACGCGAGGGGTTGGGGCTCTTGCGCAGAACGCGTCCAAGCCTGGTGATAGGGGGCCAGCGCATCCATCGTCACGATCCACGGGGAAATCGTGGTTGCGAAGTTCTTGGCCAGGAACGGGCCGAGCGGCGCCATCTCCCAGAACTGAATGTCCCGAGCCGACCAGTCATTGAGCAGGCAGATGCCGAAGATATGGTCCTGCGCTGCGTCCACGCCGATCTGTTCTCCCTGGGCATTGCCCTGGCCGATGAAGATGCCGAGCTCGAGTTCATAGTCCAGGCCCGCGCAAGGCGCGTACGCCGGCGCGGCGGCGCCGGGCGGCATGCTCTGGCCCAGCGGCCGCCGAAACTTCTGGCCGCTGACGCCGATGCTCGACACGCGGCCGTGGTAGGCGATGGGAATCCACCTGAAGTTGGGCGTGATCGGATCGTCCGGGCGGAACAGCCGGCCCACATTGAGCGCGTGATGGATCGAGGTGTAGAAGTCGGTGTAGTCGCCGATGCGCGCCGGCACGGTGTATTCCACGTCAGCCTGGGGTACCAGGCAGCCGCGCAACGCGTTGGTGGTGGACGCGAACACGCTGCTTTCCAGCAGCGCGAACAGTCGATGGCGCAGCGCACGCCATGCGGCCGGGCCCATGGCGAAGAATTCGTTGAGCGCGGGCTGCGCGCAGGCGGCCGCGGCCTGTCCGGCCAGACCGTTGAGCAGGCCGGCGCGGCTCAAGGCGCCTAGATCGACGACCTGGTCGCCAATGGCCACGCCGCCGCGAAATGCTTCGCCGGTGCCGGCGCGGCGGAATACCGCGAACGGCAGGTTTTGGATCGGAAAGTCGCAGCCGGGTGCATCGGCTGATTCCAGCCAGCTCTTGCACGCCGCGTCATGGGTGTGGTCGAGTTGCATGATCATCAGGCGGTCATCAGCTTGTCGTCGAAGATCGCGACGGCGCGGGTCCAGCCGGCCGAGGCGCCGCGGATCTTGTGCGGGAAGCACGAGATGTAGAAACCATCCGCCGGCAGCGACTCGAGGTTGTGCATCTTTTCCATGTGGCAATAGCCGATGTCGCGGCCGGCCTTGTGGCCTTCCCAGATGAGGGACGCATCGTGCGTCTCGCCGTATTTTTTGGCGGTGTGCACGAAGGGCGCGTCCCAGCTCCACGCGTCGGTGCCGGTCAGGCGTACACCGCGTTCGAGCAGGTACATCGTGGCCTCATAGCCCATGCCGCAGCCGGCCGATACGTAGTCGGGGCTGCCGTAGCGCGAACCCGCGCGGGTGTTGACAGCGACGATTTCCAGCGGCGCGATGGTGTGGCCAATTCGCTTGAGCTCGGCCTCGACGTCGGCCGCCGTCACGACATAGCCGTCGGGAAAATGACGGAAGTCCAATTTCACGCCGGGCTGGAAGCACCACTCCAGCGGCACCTCGTGAATTGCGATGGATCGTTCCTGGTGGCCCAGCGCCTTGTTCATGGTGCTGTGGAAGTGATACGGCGCGTCCAGGTGGGTGCCGTTGTGCGTGGACAGGTTCACCATCTCCACTGCCCAGCCTTCGCCGTCGGGCAGGTCTTCCTTCTTCAGGCCGGGGAAGAACGGAGCGATCTGCTCGAAAGTGTTCTCATGGGTGAAGTACTGGATCTTCGGCGCGAAGGCCGGCGGGTCCGACAGCACATCGTTTTCCAGGTAGATCGACAGGTCGACGAATTTGCGGGGCATGGTTTCTCCTTTATGGCTGTTGCCACTTCAACAATCTCTTTTCCGCCAGCGCGAGCAGGGCGTTGCTGGCGAAGCCGATCAGCCCGAGCAGCACGGTGCCGGCGAACAACTCGCTGGCGCGGAACGACCGCGCCGCCAGCAGGATCGCCTGGCCCAGGCCCGGCTGCGAGGCAATCATCTCGCCGACCACCGACACGATCAGCGACACGGTCATCGACAGCCGCATGCCGGCCAGGATGTCGGGCATCGCGTTGGGCAGACCCACTTTCCATACGAAGGCGCCGCGCGAGAGCTGCAGGCAGCGGCCCACTTCGAGCAGGCGGGGCTCGACCGCGGCGAAGCCGTGCACGGTCGCCAGCAGAACCGGCCACATCGCGCCGAAGGCGACGACCGACAGCACCATGTTCGGGTTCAGGCCGAAGACGGAAATGGCCAGGGGCAGCAGGGCCGAGGCCGGCAGCGGCCGGATGAACTCCAGCGTTGGCTGCAGGTAGGCTCGCGCACCTGCGGAAATGCCGATCAGCGCGCCCAGCGCGATGCCCACCATCGAGGCGAGCAGCCAGCCTTCGAGCATCCGCGCGACCGTGGCGCAGCTGAAATCCAGCAGTTCGCCGCTGCCCGAGCCGGTCAGGTTAAGGCCCTCGGCGAGGCTCTCCATCGTCGCTTGCGGCGTCGGCAGGAAGGCGCGGTTGATCCATCCGGCGTTGCTCGACGTCCACCACAGCGCCAGGAAAGCGGCCAGGACCGCGCCCGAAGCAACCCAGTCCATCAGCGCGCGATGACGCTGCGTCATTCCAGCACTCCCATCCGGCGCGAGACGAGGCGCTGAAGCCGCAGCGCTGCCGCATTGACGGCATAGCCGACCAGGCCGATCCAGAACAGCCAAGCCAGCATCAGCGCCGGGTCGAGGCTTTGCTGCGCGACCATCATGGCGTAGCCCATGCCGTGGGGATTGGCTGCGATTTCCATGGTCACCGCCACCACCAGCGAGATCGCGACGCCCAGGCGCAAGGCCACGAAGAGGCGCGGAACGATGGCGGGCAGGACGATCTTGATGCTGCGTTGTGCCGGGCTGAGGCCCAGTACGCGGCTGACCTCGAGCAGCCGCGGCTCGACCTGGCGCACGGCCGCCTGCGTCAGGATCAGCAAGGGCCAGAACGAAGCGAAGGCCACGATGCTGAACTCCATGCGCAGGCCGAACCCGAACACAAGCATCGACAGGGGGATCAGCGCCACGGCGGGAACGGGTCGCAGCACTTCCACCGAGAGAAAGCTCATTTGCGCCGCGCGCGGCGACAGGCCCAGGGCAATGCCCAGCGACACGCCCAGGACGGCGGCCACCAGCAGACCCAGGGCGGCGGCGCCCAGCGTGAACGCCGTGGCCTGCAGCAGCGAGCCGTCGGAAAGCGCCTGGCCGAACGCCAATGCGGCCGCCGTCGGCGGCGCCAGTGCATCGCTGCCACTGCCGGCGGAGCGGGCA
This sequence comes from Ramlibacter sp., assembly GCA_028292245.1. GTDB lineage: Bacteria > Pseudomonadota > Gammaproteobacteria > Burkholderiales > Burkholderiaceae_C > Ramlibacter. The sequence continues at coordinate 16,438 of JAQGMS010000090.1, read as the reverse complement.
TAGGCCTCCAGGGCGGCCAGCGCGCCCAGCGGAACCCACCAGCCCCGCAGCCTTGCAGCCATCGTCGGTTGCGTTTCAGTCATGCCCCTGCTCGATGAACGCAAACAGTTCGCGCCGCAGGTTCAGGAATTCCGGATGCTCGCGGGTGGTGAGCTGGTCACGCGGCCGCTGGATGTCCACGTTGATCATCCGCGCCAGGCTGGGCCGCCCCGGACCGGGGTTGGCTTGCAGGGCGATCACCCGGTCGCCCAGGTAGATCGCTTCTTCGAGGTCATGTGTGACGAACAGCACCGTGAGGCCATCGTCGCGGACCAACCGGGCCACCTCGTCCTGCAGCCCCTGGCGCGTCAGCGCATCCAGCGCGCCAAAGGGCTCGTCCATCATCAGCAGATCCGGCCTTTGCGCCAGGCAGCGTGCAATCTGCGCGCGTTGCTGCATCCCGCCCGACAGCTGCGCCGGAAATTTCTGCGCGTGTCCCGCCAGGCTCACCTTGGCCAGCACTTCACCGATGCGCGCGAGCCGTTCGCCTTCGGGCGTGCCGGCTGCTTCCAGCGCCAGGCTCACGTTGCCCTGCACGGTACGCCATGGCAGCAAGGCCCGGCTGTAGTCCTGGAATACGAAAGCCACTTCGCGCGACGGCTGTGTCACCGGCTCGCCGCCTCGCCGTACAGCGCCGCTGCTGGCGGGCAGCAGGCCGCTGGCCGCCCGCAGCAGGGTCGTCTTGCCGCAGCCGCTCGGGCCGACGATGCAGACGAACTCGCCGCGTTCGACCTCGAACGACGTCGGCGAGAGGATCTCGCGGCCACCGAGGCAAATCGCCACGCGATCGAAGTCCAGGAATCCGGCCATGCTTACTTCATCAAGAGCGAAGCGACCTTCGGATCCGTCTTCAGCATCTCCTGGTCCTTCATCAGCCGCACCCAGTAGTTGAGCTGCTTCTCGGTGACCAGCGGGCCGGGAATCGAAATCTGGATGCCGGCCAGCACCTCCGGCGGCAGCTTGATGTACCTGCCGATGGCGGCGCGGACCTTGCCGTCGTTCTTCGGCTGCCGGATGAAGGCGGCCGCTTCCACTACCGCGTCCTGGAACGCCTTGGCGGCAGCTGCATTCATGCGCACCCATTCGCGCCGGGCGGCGTAGACGATGGTCGGGTTGCCTTCGTCGAGGAAGGTCGAGTAGTAGGAGGCCACGTAACCCGAGCCGCTGTCGATGATGCGGGTCATGAAAGGGTCGGCCGTGACGACGGCGTCGATCGAGCCGCCGCGCAGCAGGTCGGCATGCTGCGGAAACGATGCTTCGGTGAACGTCACACGCTTGTAGTCGACCCCGTTCTGCTTGAGCCATGCGCGGAAGGTCACATGCAGGAAGGCACCCAGGCCGGGCACGCCGATCTTCTTTCCAACGCAGTCCTGCGGCGTCTTGATGCCGGCGCCCGCCCGCGCGACCAGGCCGAGGCCGGTGGCGCTCTTGGCAGTGACGCCGCCGCCCCCAACGACGATGTGGTCCAGCCCGCCGTCGACCGATTGCAGGAACACCGAGGGCGTGGGGCCGCCGATTTGCAGCGAGTCCGACTGCAGCGCCGCCGGGATGGTGGAGTTCAGCGGGATGAACTTCAGCTCCACGTCGAGGTTGCGCTTCTTGAAATAGCCCTCCTCGGCGGCCACGAAGACGGAGGCGAAGTCGGTCACGGCGGTGTAGCCGAAGATGACCTTCGGCGACTGGCTCCAGGCCGGCAGGGCCGAGACGGCCCCCGCTGCGGCGAGGCCGGAAAGAAGGGCGCGGCGTTTCATGACTGTCTCCTTGGGGGTGTTTTGCGCGGGCGGGACTGGGGCGGCCGCGGCAGGGCGCCGCGGATGCCGGCGACGATGAAGTCGACCAGCAAGGCCGCCGCCGCCGGGTCGCGCAGCTTGCTTTGGCCCCGCGACAGCCGCTCCACGCGGTTGTCGCTCAGGTGGTGCAGCATCGCGCCTACCGAAAACTGGTAGCACCAGGCAACCTGGCCGCGCGTGGCATGCGGCAGCGCTTCCTGCAAGGCATCGATGAAGGCGTGCGCGAGCGGGTCGAAGTAGGCGCGCAGCACGCGGTCGGCTTCCGCCAGTTCGTGGAACAGCTCGCGCGCCACCAGCAGCGCGTAGTACTCGCCCTCGGGGCTGGCGCGCAGCCGCAAGACCGGGCCGGTGAAGGCCTCGATGATCCGCTTCAGCGTCTGCGCACTGGCCGGATCGCGCGACACGGCGCGCAAGGCCGCCAGCCGCTCTTCGATGGTGCTGTTCCAGTGCTCGAAGATCGCATGAAACAGCTCATGCTTCTGGCCGTAGTAGTAGCCCACCAGGGCCGACGGGACACCGGCTTCGTCGGCGATCTGGCGGATCGTGACGGCATGGTAGCCGCGCTGGGCAAAGAGTTTTTCCGCGGCCAGCAGGATGGCCCGCTTGCGATCGGGGCGAGCCGCGAATGCACGCTTTCTGGCGGCGGGACGCAGGGCAGGAGATTCATGGGCCAACGGCATCACGGTATTTGACATCTGTGCAGCAAAATTGCACATCCGTGTAAACCCTCTGTGCAACCAGTTGCGCCGACTCGCGGCCGGCAGGCCGCGCTTGGGCTAGCATGTGCCCCTGACTCTCTCTCTGCTGGATTCTCATGTCCCTGCCCCATGCACTTCTCACTGCGCTCCTGGAACATCCCTGCTCCGGCTCCGAACTCGCCATCCACTTCGACCGGTCGCTCGGCTACTTCTGGCATGCCACGCACCAGCAGATCTACCGGGAACTGGGCAGGCTGGAAGCCGCCGGCTGGGTCGAGTCGATGGAGCCGGAGGCCGGGCGCGGGCGCAAGCGCGCGTACCGCGTGCTGCCCGCCGGGCGCAAGGAGCTGAAGCGATGGGTCGCCGAGCACAAGGCTCCCCAGCCCCTGCGCGATGAGTTCATGGTGCGGCTGAGGGCCGAGGCCGCGGTGGGGCCGACCGGCTTCGAACGCGACCTGGACGACCGGCTCGAGTTGCACCTGCAGAAGCTGGCGCTCTATCGCGAACTCGAGAAGAGGGACTTTTCCGGGCCGCGCGGCGCGCGCGAGACCCAGCTGCAGCACCTGATCCTCACGACCGGGATCATGTACGAGGCATTCTGGATCGACGTCATCAGCAACGCCGCGAAGATTCTGTCCGCACCGCCGGCCCGGGACGGTTGATTCGGGGGCTTGCGAGTTCATTTATGCAACCAGTTGCATAGATGCCGGATCGGCGTTACATTGCAACCCGTTGCATAGACGGAGTCGGAAATGAAACGGCGATCTTTTGTCTCGAGGCTGGGCGTCGCGGTGATTGCGCCCGCCGCCGTGCTGTCTTCGCGGTCCTTGGCGGCCGCTGCGGGCCCGCTGGTCATCGGCCAATCAGTCGCGCTGTCGGGTCCGGTGGGCGCGCAGATGCAGGTTGCCAACGCGGGATCGAATCTGGCCTTCGCCCAGGCCAACAAATCCGGCGGCATTCGGGGGCGAAACATCGAGCTGGTCTCCCTCGACGACGAATTGAAGGACACGCGCACGCTGGAGAACTGCACGAAGCTGGTGAATGAGCACGCTGCCGTGGCGCTGTTCGGCCTGGTCGGAACACCCAGCATGCTGGCCGTGGCACCGCTGCTGCGTGAAACCGGCATCCCTTTGCTGGGAAACTATTCGGCATCGGACGCGGCGCGGCAACAGGCCGGGCTCAGCGCGTTTTTTGTGCGGGCGGGATTCGAGCGTGAAGCGGCGCGGATAGCCGAACAGTTGGCTATCCTCGGGCTGGCACGTATAGCGCTCGCTTCGGTCAAAGGCCCAGGCGGAGCCTCTGTCAAGGCGGCGCTTGACCAGCACCTGTTGGCAAGAGGCGCGCCCCCCATAGCCTCGAGCGTGACGATCACCAATGACGGCAGCGACTTGCAGGAGGCTATCGACACGGTCGCAAAGTCGGCTCCCCAGGCGGTGGTGCTTTTCATTGGGGGCACCTTGCCGGCCAGGTTCATCGACGGGCTGGAAGCCAAAGAGATCCATCCCCATTACTACGGCCTGTCTTCGGTGCCCGCGGAGTACACGGCCAAAACGGTGGGCAAGCGCCTTCGCAGCCTGGTGGTCTCCCAGGTAGTGCCCTATCCCTGGGCGCCCGCCAATGTCGAAATCGCCCACTACCGGAAGTTGGCCACGGACGCCGGTGTGCCTGTCGGCTACACCAGCTTCGAGGGTTACATCACCGCATCGGTCCTGGTTGCGGCGCTCAAGCGCGGCGGCCGCGACATCACCCGAGCCAGCCTGCAGGCGAGCCTGCGCTCGCTCAAGACCAGGATCGCGGGTATGGACATCGATTTCACTACCGGCAACCACACCGGCTCCTCTTTGGTCGATCTCGTTCTGATCAACGAAAAAGGCCAGTTCTACAAGTAATGAATCACTATCCCAAACTGCTGGAACCGCTGAATCTCGGCTTCACGTCCCTGAAAAACCGCGTCCTGATGGGCTCGATGCACGTTGGCCTGGAAGAGATACCCAACGGCTTCGAACGGATGGCTGCCTTCTACGCGGAGCGTGCTCGCGGTGAGGTGGGCCTCATCGTGACCGGCGGGATCGCGCCGAACCAGCGCGGCCGCCCCACGAACGGCGGCGCGGTGCTCGAGGCCGAGGCGCAGGCCGAGCGCCACCGGTTGGTGACCGATGCGGTGCACGCGCAGGGCGGCAAGATCGCGATGCAGATCCTGCACTTCGGGCGCTACTCGTACCAGCCGCAACTGGTGGCGCCCAGCGCGATTCGCGCACCCATCAATCCCCATGTCCCGCATGCGCTGGGCACCGGCGAAGTGGAAGAGACGATCGGCGACTTCGTTCGCTGCTCGGCATTGGCCCAATACGCCGGCTACGACGGCGTCGAGATCATGGGTTCGGAGGGTTACCTCATCAACGAGTTCGTGGCGGCACGCACCAACCACCGGACCGACGCGTGGGGCGGCAGCTACGACAAGCGCATGCGGTTCCCGGTCGAGATCGTTCGCCGCGTGCGCGAACGGGTGGGGCGCAACTTCATCATCGTCTTCCGGCTTTCCATGCTGGACCTGGTCGAGGGCGGCTCCACCATCGAGGAAGTGATACGCCTGGGCCAGGCGATCGAAGCGGCGGGCGCCACCATCCTCAACACCGGTATCGGCTGGCACGAGGCGCGGGTGCCCACGATCGCCACCAAGGTTCCTCGCGCCGCCTTCGCCTGGGTCACGCGGCTGCTCAAGGGGCGGGTATCGATTCCGCTGGTTGCCACCAACCGCATCAATGCGCCTGAAGTCGCCGAGCGGCTGTTGGCGGAAGGTGGCTGCGACATGGTGTCGATGGCGCGCCCGTTGCTGGCGGATGCGTTCTTCGTGACCAAGGCCCGAGCCGGGCGGCCCGAGGAGATCAACACCTGCATCGGCTGCAACCAGGCGTGCATCGACCACACGTTCACCGGGAAGATCACTTCGTGCCTGGTCAACCCGCGCGCCTGCCACGAAACCGAACTGGTGATCGAGGCCGCCGCCGGGCGCAAGCGCATCGCCGTGGTCGGCGCCGGCCCGGCGGGGCTGAGCTTTTCGGTCACGGCCGCCCAGCGCGGCCATGAGGTGGTGCTGTTCGATGCGGCGGCCGAGATCGGCGGCCAGTTCAATATCGCGAAGAAAGTGCCGGGCAAGGAGGAGTTTCACGAGACGCTGCGCTATTTCAGGACGCAGCTCGTCCTCACCGGCGTGAAGCTCGAACTCAATTCGCGAGTGGACGCGAAGCGGCTGGCCGCGGACGGCTACGACGCCATCGTGCTGGCCACCGGTGTGGTGCCTCGGGAGCCGTCCATCGAAGGCGCCGAGCATTCCAAGGTCATGAGCTACCTCGACGTGCTGCGCGATGGAAAGCCCGTGGGGTCGAGCGTCGCCGTGATCGGCGCCGGAGGCATCGGCTTCGACGTGTCCGAGTACCTCGCCCACACGGGCGTCAGCGCAAGCCTGGCCGCGGAGAAGTTCTATTCGGAGTGGGGCATCGATACATCCTATGCAACCGCGGGCGGCCTGAAGCCGCCGCGTATCGAACCTGCGGCCCGAACCGTGTACCTGTTGCAGCGCAAGCACGGCAAGGTAGGCGACCAGCTCGGCAAGACCACCGGCTGGATCCATCGCGCCTCTCTCAAGGCGCGGCGGGTCAGGATGATTCCCGGCGTCACCTACCGCCGGATCGACGATGCCGGCCTGCACATATCTGTCGATGGGCAAGAGCAAGTGCTCCCGGTCGACAACGTCATCGTCTGCGCGGGCCAGGAGCCGCTGCGCGACCTCCATGACGAGCTGAAGGCGGCAGGCCAGACTGTCTACCTCATAGGAGGCGCGGATGTTGCCGCCGAACTGGATGCAAAGCGCGCCATCGACCAGGGAACGCGGCTGGCCGCAACCATCTGAACGGAGACACAACATGAACGACTTGCGTCCGTGGGAAGCTGCCTTGGCGAAATACGGGGAGAGAGCGGCTTTCACATTCATCCTGCCCCAGGGTGCGCACACCAGCCTTTCGTACCGGCAGGTGGATGCCCTGTCGAGCGCATTCGCCTCCTGGCTGATCGGCGGTTTCGGCTTGTCCGAGGGCGACGTGGTGGCGATCCAGCTGCCCAATTGCCTGCACTACCCGGTCGCCGTGCTGGGCGCATGGAAGGCCGGCATGATCGTCACGAACGTCAACCCGCTGTACACCGAGCACGAAGTGCGGCACCAGCTGGTGGACAGCGGGGCCAAGGCGCTCGTCGCCTGCGACCTCTTCCTGCCGCGGGTGGAGGCGATGATTCCCGAACTGGGAGTGCAGCTCATGGTGGTGAGCCTCTGGGATTTCTTCAACGCTCCCGTGGCGGCGGCGATCCGCGCGAAGATGCAGCCCGGCCTGCCCGCCGCGCCACCGGGTTCGCGGCCGCGGCTGGCGTTCATGGCTGCGCTGGAGGCCGGCGGCGCGCTTGCCGCGGCCGGCCCGGCGAGCAATCAGACGGCCGTCTACCAGTACACCGGCGGCACCACCGGGCGCAGCAAGGGCGCGGTGATCTCCCATCGCAACGTGGCCTCGGTCATGGAGATGACCGCCGATTGCCTGAACGCCCACGGCGGAGGCTTCAAGGCGGAGGACACCGTCCTCACGGTCCTGCCGCTGTACCACATCTTCGCCTTCGTCGTGAACTTCCTGATGTTCCTCGACGTCGGCGCGCGCAACGTCCTCATTCCCAACCCGCGGCCGATCGACAACCTGCGAAGCGCTTTCGAGGAATTCCAGATCGACTGGATGCCCGGGGTCGATACGATGTTTGCCGGCCTGCTGGCGCAGCCGTGGTTCCGGCAGAGCCCACCGAAGATGAAGTTCGCCGTGTCCGGCGGCACGGCGCTGCGTCCCGGCACGGCGAAAGACTGGCAGGAACTCGTGTGCCCGATCATCGAGGGATACGGCATGACGGAGACCACGGGCATCATTTCGTGCAGCCCGCCCGTCAGCAAGCCGTGGAACGGAACGGTGGGACTGCCGATCCCCGGCACGCAAGTGCGGATCATCGATGCGGGAGGCCGCGAGCTGGGAACCAGCCAGCCCGGCGAGCTGCTGGTGCGCGGGCCGCAAGTCATCGAGGCCTATCTCAACCAGCCCGAGGAAACGAAGTCGGCCATCGTCGACGGCTGGCTGCACACTGGCGATATCGCGCAGCTCGAGGCCGATGGTTCGATCCGGATCGTGGACCGCAAGAAGGACATGATCATCGTATCGGGCTTCAACGTCTATCCCAACGAAGTCGAGGCAGCGATTGCCGCGCATCCGGGCGTGGCCGAAGTCGCGGTGATAGGAGTGCGCGACGAAGCCACGGGCGAAGCCGTCAAGGCGTTCGTCGTGGCGAAGGCGGCCGGGCTCGAGGCGCAAGAGGTCATCGCGCACTGCCGCACGCTGCTGACCGGCTACAAGGTTCCCAAGCAGGTCGAGTTCATGGAGCAATTGCCCAAATCGCCGGTGGGAAAGATCCTGCGGGCCAAGCTCAGGACGTAGCCGGGCGAGGTGGATCCGGGTCAAGCCCGGGATGACGAGTCAGATCTCCGCGATCAGCTCGATCTCGACGCACGCGCCCGTCGGGATCTGCGCGACACCGAAGGCGCTGCGGGCATGGGCGCCCTTGTCGCCGAACACTTGCCCGAACAGCTCGCTGGCGCCGTTGGTCACCAGGTGCTGCTAGGTGAAGTCGCCGGTGGAATTGACCAGGCTCATCAGCTTGACGATGCGCTTGACCTTGCCGAGGTCGCCGACGGCGGCGTGCAGCGTGCCCATCAGGTCGATGGCGATCGCGCGGGCCGCGGCCTTGCCTTCCTCGGTGGCCATGTTCTTGCCGAGCTGCCCGGTCCAGGGCTTGCCGTCCTTCTTGGCGATGTGGCCCGAGAGGAATACCAGGTTGCCGGTCTGCACGAAGGGCACATAGGCCGCGGCCGGCGCGGCCACGGGCGGCAGGGTGATGCCGAGTTCTTTCAGCTTGTCGTAAACGCTCATGGAAGCTCCTGGTTCTTCGTGGGAATCAGGCGATTGTAGGAGCGCTCTCAAGACCCTTGCGCGGGCTGCTCGACCGGCGTCACCGTGACCGCCACGCGCAATTTGTGGTTGGCGCCGCCGTGCAGCACGCCGCGGATCGGCGCAACGTCCGAGTAGTCGCGGCCAGTGGCCACCGTCACATAGTCCTCGCCCGGCGCACGGTTGTTGGTGGGGTCCAGGTCGGCCCATTCGCCGGGACCGTCCCGGCCCGGAAGGTAGATCGACGCCCAGGCGTGCGAGGCATCGCTGCCCACCAGCCGGGCCTTGCCGGGCGGCGGTGACGTGAGCAGGTAGCCGCTGACGTAGCGCGCCGGCAAGCCCAGGCTGCGCAGGCACGCCAGCATGACGTGGGTGAAGTCCTGGCACACCCCCCGGCGCAAGTCCAGCGCCTCGAGCGCCGGCGTGCCGACGTCGGTGACCTCGGTCTCGTAGGTGAAATCGCCATGGATGCGCTCCATCAGCTCGCGCGCGGCTTCCAGCAGCGGACGGTCGGCCATGAAGCTGGGCCGCGCGTACGCCAGAAAGTTCTCGTGCCGCGGCACATAGGGGGAAGGGAACACGAATTCCGCCGCCGGGTCGTAGGCCGCGCCGCGGTGGTAGCGCAGCCGCTCGCGCACTGCCTCCCATGACATCGCGCCTTGCGGCGCGACCGGAGCCGAGGTGGAGACAACGCTTCGCGCCGACACCTTCAGTTCCTCGTGCCGGCCCTGCAGGCTGAAGAAGGCACGGGTGTTCCCGTAGACATCGATCGCTTCGCTGCGCTGCGCCGGCGCGGGGTCGATCGACAGCTCGTGATTCAACAGCTGCTGCCGTGCGTTATTCGCGGGCTTGAAGTGCGCCATGTGCTGGGCGGTCTTCACCGGGGTGGCGTAGACATAGCGGGTTTCGTGGAGGACTTGCAGCAACATGATGGTGTCGGTCTCAGGCGCCCACGCTATGGCGTGCATCGCCGGAATGGGTGAAGTAGCGCGCGCCCAGGTCGTCCGAGAGCTTGTAGGCCGCGTCCGTGCAAAGCTGCAGCAGGTCCAGCAGCGCGGTGTAGCGCCCGTCCGCGTCGAGCTCGCACATGGCCTGCAGCGACCATTGCTGCGGATCGGGCACCGTCAGCGCGATCTCGGGCAGTTCGCCGGGGGCGCTGCCCGCCAGCTTGGCGAGCCGGCCGCGCAGGGTCTGCGCCACCCAGCCGAGCGAGCGGGGATTGTCGCGGTCGAGCACCAGCAGGTCGAGCAGGGCCGGGATGTCGTGTCGCTGCTGGTACTGCGCATGGAAGGTGATGGTGCTGTCGAACAGCGCGACCACGGCCTCGAAGCCGCCTTCGTCGAACAGCGCGCCGGTCTCGATCGACCAGCCCAGCGCCGAGGCCAGGAAGCCCAGGCGTTCGAGGTGGCGGCCGCTGGACAGCAGCCGCCAGCCGTCGTCGCGGGTCATGCGGTCGGTCTGCGCGCCGGTCATCGCGGCGGTGTGCCCCGACAGCGTCTCGAGAACACGCAGGGCCTCCACCGACGAGTAGTCGCCGTCCTCGGCGAACAGGTTGCAGCCGCGGAAGAACTCCTGTTCGGCGCGCACGATCACATTCCATTGCTCCTGCGACAGGCGCTCGCGCACCGCCGAGGCGGCGCCGCGCAGGGCACTCAGGTTGTAGCCGACGCTGGTGGAATCTTCGGTGTCCGCCAGCCCGGCGATCAGCGAGCGTTCGAACACCCGGCGCCCTTGCGTGGCGGGCGGCACCGCCGGCAGGATCAGCGCATTGGCCACCGCCATTTCGCTCAGCCACGCCAGCAGCGGCTGCGAACTCTGGTCTTCGCCGTTGAGGCTTTCCAGCGTCAGGCGCGCCAGCCGCGTGGAGTTTTCGGTGCGTTCGGTGTAGCGGCCGAGCCAGAACAGGTTTTCCGCCGCGCGGCTGGTGGCGCTGCGAGGCCGATGGGCGATCTCCACCGCCGGCTGGTCGTGGTGCAGCAGGCTGGTGGCATCCACCTCGCCGTCGGTCAGCACCCAGGTGTCGGCGCTGCTGCCGCCGCGCTGCATCGACGCGATCTCCAAAGTCGCACTCGCGATGCGCGTCAGGCCGCCAGGCAGCACGCGCCAGGATTGCGTGCCGTCGGACACCGCGAAGACGCGCAGCATGAGCGAGCGCGGCTCGATCCGGTCGCCGCTGCGGTCCTGCTTCCAGGTGGGCATCTGCGACAGCGGCAGCCAGGCCTGTACCGTGTGCTCTTCCGCCTCGCGCACGATGCGGCCGGCCCACTCGTCGAGTTCGCGCCGCGAGAGCGACTTGCCCAGCGTCGCGCCCGCACCGGCGCCGCCGTAGGTCGGCTTGATCACGCCGGTGGCCAATTGCGGCAGCACGGCCTGCATGGCGGCGCGCTCGCCGCACCACCAGGTGGCCAGCGAAGGCAGTTGCAGCTCTTCGCCCAGCAGGTGGCGCGACAACGCGGGCAGGAAGCCGAGCATCGCCGTCGATTCCAGGAACGCCGAGCCTGGCGCGTTGGCCACCAGCACGTTGCCGGCGCGGATCGCCTGCAGCAGGCCCGGCACGCCCAGGCGCGAATCGGCGCGCAGTTCGAGCGGGTCGAGGAATTCGTCGTCCAGGCGTTTCAGGATGCCGTGCACCGGCTCCAGGCCCTGCAAGGTCTTGAGGTACAGCCGCTGGTCGCGCACCGTGAGGTCGCTGCCCTCGACCAGGGTCAGGCCCAGGTAGCGCGCCAGGTAGGCGTGCTCGAAATAGGTTTCGTTGTACGGGCCGGGGGTCAGCAGCACGATGCGCGGCTCGCCTTCGGCCGGGCACATCGCCCGCAGCCCATCGACCAGCGCGCGGTAGGTCGCGGCCAGGCGCTGCACCTTGAGGTCGCGGAACGCCTCGGGGAACAGGCGCGAGGTGATCAGGCGGTTTTCCAGCAGGTAGCCCAGGCCGGACGGCGCCTGCGTGCGCTGCGACACCACCCACCAGTGGCCCGACGGGTCGCGCGCCATGTCGAAGGCCGCGATGTGCAGGTGCATGCCGCCGGCCGGCTTGACGCCATGCATGGGCCGCAGGTAGCCCGGATGGCCCTGCACCAGCGCCGGCGGCAGCAGGTTGCGCGCCAGCAGTTCTTGCGGCCCGTACACATCGGCCATGACGCGGTCGAGCAGCTTGACCCGCTGCAGCACGCCGGCTTCGACCTGCTGCCAGCTCTCCGGCGAAATGATCAGCGGGAACAGGTCCAGCGACCAGGGGCGCTGCGGCCCGTTGGCATCGGCATACACGTTGTAGGTGATGCCGTTGTCGCGGACCTGGCGCTCCAGGTTCACGGTGCGGCGATTCAGGTCGGCGAACCCGTCACGGCCGAGGTTCTCGAAGAACCGCGCCCACGGCCCGGCGGGCAACGCATGGGGCGCCACGCGCGTGTCCGCGTCGCCCGCATCGTCGAGAGGGGCCGAGACGCCGCCGCGCAATTCGTCGAAATGGCCGGGGGCGGCCGGAGGCGCCAGGGCGGCGGCAAGGGCCGCGGGAGTTTCCTGGGCATCGGCCCCGAAAAGCGATTGGAACGGGTCGTTGTGTTTGTCCACGTGCGGGTATTGTCCCACCAGCTCAACCGCAGCCGCGCGAAAGACCGGCGAGGACTCATGCGCATGTTGCATGCCGGCGACGCGCCGGCGCATGCGGCCCTGTGCCGGCGTCCGGTGAAGGACAATGCCGGGATGCAAGACGAACTTTCGCAAAAGGGCGCGGTCCAGCCCACGCCCAGCGCCGGCAGACCCGTGGGACAGCCCGGCACGCCGCCCATCGAATCGCTGTTGCTGGCCGCCGCGCGCGTGATGACCTTCGACGGCCCGCGCACGCTCACCAACGCCAGCGGCTTTTTCTTCCAGCGCGGCGAGCGGCTGTTCGTGGTGACCAGCCGGCACGTCATGATCGACGAGCCGACCAAGCACTACCCGGACCGCATCGAGATCGAGCTGCACATCGACGTCAACAACATGGCGAAATCGACCGGCTTTTCCATGCCGCTGTACCGCGACGGCAAGAGCGTGTGGCGGCAGGGTCGCGACTCCGCCAGCGAGGTCGACGTCGCGGTGCTCGAGATCGAGCGCGGGGCGCTGCCCAAGACGGCGGTGTTCAGCGCCTTCACGCCAGCTCACCTGCCAAGCGGGCAGGAACCGGTGGAAGTGGGATCGACGCTGCTGGTCGTGGGCTTTCCGCTCGGCTTTCACGATGCGCTGCATCACCTGCCGGTGGTGCGGCACGCCGTCAACGCGTCCTCGTTCGGGCTGCGCTTCCAGGGCAAGGGCTATTTCCTCACCGACGCGCGCACGCATCGCGGCACCAGCGGCGCGCCGGTGGTGATGCGCGCGCGCGGCAATGACGCGGCGCGCGGCGACCTGCCCTGGATGCTGCTGGGCATCCACTCCTCGCGCATGGACGTGGGCACGCGCGACCTCAAGCTGGACGAGGCGCTGGGCCTGAACTGCGCCTGGTACGCGGACATCCTGATGACGTTGACCAAGGACTAGCCATGCCGTTGCGCGGGTGTTGGTGCAGGCCATCGTATTTCTGAACGCAGAGGGCGCAAAGGTTGCGCAGAGGTCGCAGAGAAGACAACAAAGAGCGTTTTGGTATTCCTCTGCGTTCAACAAGACCTCCCGCGTTCCAACCAAGCCACAATACGGCCAACCTTAAGCCCTGTCTAAGCCCGCGCGCCGCATAATCGTCGCAACCCCGGAAACGACGATGCGAGTGCTGCTGGTCGAAGACGACGCGATGATCGGCGAGGCCGTGCTGGACGCCTTGCGCGCCGAGCACTACGCCGTCGACTGGGTGCGCGACGGCGCGATGGCCGACACGGCCTTGCGCAGCGAAACCTATGACCTCGTGCTGCTCGACCTGGGCCTGCCCAAGCGCGACGGGCTCGAGGTGCTGCGCGCGCTGCGGGCGCGGCACTCGACAGTGCCGGTGCTTGTGGCCACGGCGCGTGACGCCATCGGCGACCGCATCGCGGGGCTGGACGCCGGCGCCGACGACTATGTGGTCAAGCCCTACGACACCGACGAACTGCTGGCGCGCATCCGCGCGCTGATCCGGCGCAGTGCCGGCCGCGGCGAACCGGTCTTCGGCCACAAGGGCGTGACGCTCAACCCGGCCACGCGCGAAGCCGCGGTGAACGGCGACCCGGTCTCGCTTTCGGCGCGCGAGTGGGCGGTGCTGGAGCCGATGCTGGCTCGGCCCGGCGTGGTGTTCTCGCGCGCGCAGCTCGAGGAAAAACTCTATGGCTGGAAGGACGACATCAGCAGCAATGCAGTGGAGGTCTACGTGCATGGCCTGCGCAAGAAATTGGGCAGCGACTTGATCCAGACCGTGCGTGGCCTGGGCTATGTGGTGCCGCGCGAATGAACACCGCGCCGCGGCCGGCCGCCCACTCGCTGCGCCGCCGGCTGCTCTGGCTGGTGCTGGCCGCGATCGCCTTCGCCTCACTGCTGCAGGCCAGCAGCGCGTACCGCACGGCCCTGCAGCAGGCCGACACGATGTTCGACTACCACCTGCAGGAGCTGGCGCGATCGGTGCATGGCGGCGTGCCGTTCGCGCCCGGCCGCGGGGCGGACGCCTACGACTTCCAGGTGCAGATCTGGGGCCCCGACGGCGCGCAGATTTTCCGCTCGAACGGCACGGCCTTGCCGTCGCAGGCGGTCTTGGGTTTCTCGGACATCTCGGTCGAAGGCGTGCGCTACCGGGTCTACTCGCTGCAAACGCCGGAGAACACGATCCAGGTCGCGCAGGACCTGGACGCGCGGCGAGACCGCGCGCGCGCGCTGGCGCTGCGCGCGGTGCTGCCGGTGGCCCTGCTCGCACCGCTCTTGATGATGGCGGTCGGCTGGCTCATCAGCCGCTCGCTCGCGCCGGTGAACCGCATGCGCAAGCAGGTCGCGGCACGCGCGGCCGACGATCTCTCGCCCTTGCCGGACGACGGCTTGCCCGAGGAAGTGCTGCCGCTGGTGCAGGAAATCAACCTGCTGTTCGGGCGGGTGCGCGAGGCGTTCTCGGCGCAACAGCACTTCGTGGCCGATGCCGCGCACGAGCTGCGCTCGCCGCTCACCGCGCTGCGCCTGCAGGCGCAGGCCTTGCGGCGCGCGCAGGACGACGCCGGCCGCGAAGCCGCCGTCGCGCGCCTGAACGACGGCATCGACCGCGCCATCCAGCTGGTCAGCCAGTTGCTCGTGCTGGCGCGCGAGGAAGGCGAGCCCGGCGCCGCCGCGCAATGGCAGCGCATCGATTTGCAGGAGCTGGCGCGGCAGGTGGTGGCCGACGTGTTGCCGCAAGCCACGGCGCGCCATATCGACATCGGCTTGGCGACAGCCGAGCCGGCGTGGGTGCGAGGCCAGCCCGAACCACTGCACATCCTGCTGCGCAACCTGCTGGACAACGCGATCAAGTACTCGCCCGAAAGCGGGCAGGTGGATATCTCGCTTTCGATGCACGAAGGCCGCGCGGTTCTCTCCGTCGAAGACAGCGGCCCTGGCATTCCTGAAAGCGAGCGCGAGCGCGTGTTCGACCGGTTCTACCGGGCGACGGACACCCAGATCTCCGGTAGCGGCCTGGGCCTGGCCATCGTCAAGGCCGTGGCGGCGCGGCACGGCGCCGTAGTCGAGCTCGGCCATTCCGAACGGCTGGGCGGCCTCAAGGCCGAGGTTCGATTTCCACCGGCCGGCTGAACCGCGCTCTTTAAGATTCACCTAAGCGGGTGTCCCCACAGTTGGGTTTGTCGCATTCATCTTTTCAGAGGATCCAACTCATGACACAAGCTCAGATCAAGGCCGCGCCGCTCGTACTGGCGCTATTGGGCGCAGGCGTGCTCGGCGGGGCCGGCGTCGAAGCCCTGCACCACAGCCGCGCCCAAGCGGCCACGCCCGCGGTTGTTGCGGCTCCTGCGGGGGTTGCCACCGCGCC
Organism: Ramlibacter sp.; assembly: GCA_028292245.1. Classification (GTDB taxonomy): domain Bacteria; phylum Pseudomonadota; class Gammaproteobacteria; order Burkholderiales; family Burkholderiaceae_C; genus Ramlibacter. The sequence goes on along the minus strand of JAQGMS010000090.1, from coordinate 945 downwards.
CGCTGTGCCGCCGGTCCTTGCCGCGGCCACCATGCCGGACTTTCCGCGCATCACCGAGCGCTACGGCCCGGCAGTGGTGAACATCAGCGTGACCGGCACCCGCAAGACATCCGCGATGAGTGCTGACCCGGAAGCCGGCGGCGACCCGTTCGAATTCTTCCGCCGCTTCCAGCAGCAGCCGAACCGCGGCGTGCCGCGCGACGTGCCCACGCACGGCATGGGCTCGGGCTTCATCGTCAGCGCCGACGGCATCATCCTGACCAACGCGCACGTCGTGAAGGACGCGAATGAAGTGACCGTCAAGCTCACCGACCGGCGCGAGTACCGCGCCAAGGTGCTGGGCAGCGACGCCAAGACCGACGTCGCCGTGCTGAAGATCGACGCGAAGAACCTGCCGGTGGCCACGTTGGGCAGCACCAAGGACCTGCGCGTGGGCGAATGGGTGCTGGCGATCGGCTCGCCGTTCGGCTTCGAGAACACGGTGACCGCCGGTGTCGTGAGCGCCAAGGGCCGTTCGTTGCCCGACGACAGCGGCGTGCCCTTCATCCAGACCGACGTGGCGGTGAACCCGGGTAACTCCGGCGGCCCGCTGTTCAATCTGCGCGGCGAAGTGATCGGCATTAATTCGCAGATCTACAGCCAGACCGGTGGCTTCCAGGGCCTGTCCTTCTCGATTCCGATCGATGTGGCCTCGCGCGTCCAGACGCAGATCCAGGAAACCGGGCATGCGTCGCACGCCCGCATGGGGGTGACGGTGCAAGAAGTCGACCAGACCCTGGCGGAATCCTTTGGCCTGGACCGGCCCACGGGTGCGCTGGTGTCCTCGGTCGAGCCGGATAGCCCGGCTGCCAAGGCAGGGCTTCGTTCGGGCGATATCGTGCTCCAGGCGGGCGGCAAAGAGGTGACCTCGTCGGGCAGCTTGCCGGTCCTGGTGACCCAGGCCAT
>JAQGMS010000076.1 GCA_028292245.1 Ramlibacter sp. | reverse complement strand
GCCGGGCCAGCACCTCCTCCTGCACCGCCTGCGGAACCTGGGTTCCGAAATCGCCGACGCGGATCATGCCTTCCTTGACGCCGCCCCAGACGTCGCCGCTCTTCCAGCTGCCGTCGAGCACGGCGCGCGCGCGCTGCGTGTAGTAGCCGCCCCACTGGTGGGTGACGGCAATGATCTGCGCGTCGGGCGCGACCTTGCGCATGTCGGAGTGGTAGGCCACGGCCATCTTGCCGCGCTCCTGCGCCGCCGCCATCACCGCGGTCGAGCCGGTGTGGAAGGAGATCACGTCGACGCCCTGGTCGAACAGCGTCATGGCGGCATCGCGCTCCTTCGGCGGATCGAACCAGGCATCGAGCCAGACCACCTTGACCACCGCCTTCGGATCGACCGAGCGCATGCCGAGCGTGAAGGCGTTGATGCCCTGCAGCACCTCGGGGATCGGAAAGCCCGCCACATAGCCGGCGACATGCGACCTGGTCATGCGGCCCGCCGCAATGCCGGCGAGGTAGCGGCCCTCGTAATAGCGCGCATTGGCGGCGGCGACATTGGGCGCGGTCTTGTAGCCGGTGATCGACTCGAACTTCACGTCGGGGAAGTCCTTGGCCACCTTGAGCGTCGGCTCCATGTAGCCGAAGCTGGGCGTGAAGATCAACTTGTTGCCCTGCTGCGCCAGGTCGCGGATCACTCGCTCGGCATCCGGGCCTTCGGGCACGTTCTCGACGTAACTCGTCTTGACCCTGCCGCCGAATGCCGCCTCCAGGGCCTTGCGCCCTTCCTCATGCTGGCGCACCCAGCCGGCTTCGGTGATCGGCGCGACATAGACGAAGCCGACCTTCAGCGGTTCCTGCGGCTTGGGGCCTTGCGAAAAAACGGGAGAGATCAAACAGGCGGCCGCGACTGCGGCTGCGAGGTTTTTGTACATGGTGGTCCTCTACATGGCCCCGGAATGAAAAACGCCGCTGCGGGGCACAGCGGCGCGAGCGATTTTACCTTGAGCCTGTCATTGCGGGATCGACCCGCAATCCACTACTCGAACGCCGCGAACGTCGCGTCGAGCAGGTCGATGTACTGCTGCTTCTTGGCCTTGTCGGCGAAGCTCCCCTCGAAGCTGTTGCGCGCAAGCTGGTAGGCATGCGCGGACGTGAGGCCGGTTGCCGCGAAGGTCTGCACGAAGTTGTCGTTCATGTAGCCGCCGAAATAGGCCGGGTCATCGGAGTTCACGGTGGCCACCAGGCCGGCATCCAGCAACTCCCCGAGGTTGTGGTCGGCCAGTTTCGGGAAGACGCACAGCTTGAGGTTCGACAGCGGGCACACGGTGAGCGGGATGCGGTCGCGCGCCAGCCGCGCCATCAGCGCCGGGTCCTTGGTCGATTGCACGCCGTGGTCGATCCGCTCGACCTTGAGCAAGTCGAGCGCGGTCCACACATAGGCGGGCGGGCCTTCCTCGCCGGCGTGCGCGACCAGGTGCAGGCCGAGTTCGCGGCAGCGCGCGAAGACGCGCGCGAACTTTTCCGGCGGATGGCCGACCTCGCTGGAGTCCAGGCCCACGCCGATGAAGCCGCTGCGAAACGGCAGCGCCGCCTCCAGTGTGGCGAATGCTTCCTCCTCGGACAGGTGCCGCAGGAAGCACAGGATCAGCGAAGCGTCGACCCCCAGGCCGCCCTCGGCCTTGCGGCAGGCGCGGTGCAGGCCCTTGATCACGGTCTCCATCGGCACGCCGCGCGCGGTGTGGGTCTGCGGATCGAAGAAGATCTCGGCGCGCACCACGTTGTCTGCCGCCGCCCGCTCCAGGTAGGCCCAGGCCATGTCGAAGAAGTCCTGCTCCTTCAGCAGCACGCTGGCGCCGGCGTAGTAGATGTCAAGGAAGCTTTGCAGGTTGCTGAAGGCATACGCCTTGCGCAGTTCTTCCACGCTGGCATAGGGAATCTGCACACCGTTGCGCGCCGCCAGCGCGAAGATCAATTCCGGTTCCAGCGAGCCTTCGATGTGGATATGCAATTCGGCCTTCGGCATGCGGCGCAGCAGGTCGGGCAGCCGGTTGGCGGGAATCGTTTGAGCGACGGGCATGTGAAGTTTTTCTCGGTGACGCCTCGTGATGCTACCGCGAAGTTGCGAACGCAACATGCGGTTACCAAAAGTGCGCCCTCATCGCTGCGACTCCGCAGGTTGGTCCCATTGACGCTCCAGCGCGGCTATGCCCGAATGGCCCCGGCCCGGGCTTTTCACCCGATCGTGCGGGCCGAGCGGATTCCAACATCAATCGACACGTTCATCGCTCTCACAAAGAGCCTTGATCGACTGCCCAAGGAGGAAATGCAGATGTCACCTCTATCGAGAAACTGGTCACCGGCGTTCGCGTCGGCTTTGGTCGCGGCCTTGCTGGCCGCTTGCGGGGGCGGCACCGACACTGCCACCACCGCCGGAACCGCGCCGCTGGCGGCCGCGGAAACGTCCACCCCGCTGAGAGCGGCGGCGCAGCCCGCCGCACAGGACAGCCAGGTCACCAGCACGCCGGTCGACAGCGACCGCGGCAACAGGACCGGGCATGCGGCAAAAAACAATGTCTACGTCGTGCAGATGGACGACCAGCCCGTCACGGCCTATGACGGCCGCACCCAGGGCCTCGCCGCCACGAAAGTAAAAAAGGGCCAGAAGGTCGATCCCGATTCGCCCGACGTCGCGAACTACGTGGCGCACCTCACAGGCAAGCACGACGCGGCGCTCAGGGGCGTGGGCAATCCGAAGAAGCTCTACAGCTTCAGCTATGTTTTCAATGGGTTCGCCGCCGAACTCACGGACGCGCAGGTCCAGAAGCTTTCGCAGACCAAGGGCGTTCTGGCGGTGAGCAAGGACGAACTGCGCCAGATGGACACGTCGTCGACGCCGAATTTCCTCGGGCTGGCGGGCGCCGCCGGGTTCTGGAACACGACCGGCGCCACCGGCGAGGACGTGGTGATCGGCATGGTCGATTCCGGCATCTGGCCTGAATCCCAGAGCTTCACCGACCGCACCAAGGACAACGGCAACGGCAGGGACTACAAGCCCCTGAAGGGCTGGAAGGGCGCGTGCGTCACGGGCGACCAGTTCGCCAAGTCGGACTGCAACAAGAAGCTGGTCGGCGCGCGCTATTACAACGCGGGCTGGGGCGGCAACGCGGGCGTGACCTCGCTGTTCCCCGAAGAGTACAACTCGCCGCGCGATTTCGGCGGCCACGGCACGCACACCGCCAGCACCGCCGGCGGCAACAGCGGCGTGCAGGTGACCGGCCCCGCCGCGCCCTTCGGCGCGATCAGCGGCATGGCGCCGCGCGCGCGCATCTCCGTGTACAAGGTCTGCTGGTCGGTCGAGCCCGAAGGCGGCTGCTTCTCCTCGGACAGCGTCGCGGCGATCGACCAGGCCGTCGCCGACGGCGTGGACGTGATCAACTTCTCGATCAGCGGCTCGACGACCAATTTCCGCGACCCCGTGGAAATCGCCTTCCTGTTCGCGGCCGACGCCGGCGTCTTCGTCGCCGCCTCCGCCGGCAACAGCGGCCCGGCGACCAGCACCGTGGCGCACCCCGGCCCGTGGGTCACCACCGTGGCGGCAGGCACGCACAACCGCACGGCAGTCGGCTCGGTCAAGCTGGGCAACAACGCGACGTACACCGGCGTTTCGCTTGCGGCCACGCCGGCCGGCCCCGCGGGCTTCATCGACTCCACCGCTGCCGCGCTGCCGGGCGCGGACCCGGCGGCGGCCGCGCTGTGCTTTTCGACTTCCTGGAATGGCACGCCCGTGCTCGACCCGGCCAAGGTCGCGGGCAAGATCGTCTTGTGCGACCGCGGCACGAACGACCGCGTCAACAAGAGCGTCGCCGTGAAGGAAGCCGGCGGTATCGGCATGGTGCTCGTGAACACCAGCGCCAACACGCTCAACGCCGACTACCACTCGGT
>JAQGMS010000070.1 GCA_028292245.1 Ramlibacter sp. | reverse complement strand
CCTGAACAACGCCCAGTTCCGCAAGGAGATGATGGGCGTGTACGCGCCGCATCATGTGTACTCGCACATCGCCGGCGTCGACATCGTGCGCGCGCCCAACGCGCAGGGCGAAGGCGAGTACTACGTGCTGGAAGACAACCTGCGGGTTCCCAGTGGCGTCAGCTACATGCTGGAAGACCGCAAGATGGTGATGCGGCTGTTCCCCGACCTGTTCAGCGCGCATCGCGTCGCGCCGGTGATGCACTACCCGGACTTGCTGCTCGAGACACTTCGCGCCTCGGCCCAGCCCGGCGCGCCCGATCCCACGGTGGTGGTGCTGACGCCGGGCATGTACAACAGCGCGTACTTCGAGCACGCGTTCCTGGCGCAGCAGATGGGCATCGAGCTGGTCGAAGGGCAGGACCTGTTCGTCAAGGACAAGTACGTCTACATGCGCACGACGCGCGGCCCGAAACGGGTCGACGTCATCTACCGGCGGGTGGACGACGACTTCCTCGACCCTTCCGTGTTCCGGCCCACTTCGACGCTGGGTTGCGAAGGACTGGTGGCCGCCTATGCGGCGGGCAATGTGACCATCTGCAATGCGATCGGCACCGGCGTGGCCGACGACAAGTCGATCTACCCCTACGTGCCCAAGATGATCGAGTTCTACCTGGGCGAAAAGCCGATCCTGAAGAACGTGCCCACCTATGTGTGCCGCGACAAGGACGACTTGAAATACACCCTGGCGAACCTCAAGGACCTGGTGGTCAAGGAAGTGCATGGCGCCGGCGGCTACGGCATGCTGGTCGGGCCGGCCGCCACCAAGCAGGAGATCGACGATTTCCGCAAGGCCGTCGAGGCCAACCCGGCCGGCTACATCGCGCAGCCCACACTCTCGCTGTCGAGTTGCCCCACCTTCGTCGAAAGCGGCGTCGCGCCGCGCCACATCGACCTGCGGCCGTTCGTGCTTTCGGGCAAGGAGGTGCAGATGGTGCCGGGTGGCCTGACGCGCGTGGCGCTGAAAGAAGGCTCGCTGGTGGTGAATTCGTCGCAGGGCGGCGGCACCAAGGACACCTGGATCCTGGAAGTCTGAGGAGACACTGATGCTTTCAAGAACCGCCGACCACCTTTTCTGGATGTCCCGCTACACCGAGCGGGCCGAGAACACGGCGCGCATGCTCGACGTCAACTACCAGACCTCGCTGCTGCCGCAGTCGGCCGCCGTCGCGCAGGTCGGCTGGCAGGGCCTGCTGTCGATCAGCGAACTGCTGCCGCGCTACGCCGAAAAACACGGCGAGATCGAGCAGCAGCACGTGATGGAATTCATGGTCAAGGACGAGAGCAATCCTTCATCCATCGTTTCCTGCCTCAAGGCAGCGCGCGAGAACGCGCGCGCGGTGCGCGGATCGCTCACGACCGAGGCCTGGGAAACCCAGAACCAGACCTGGCTGGAGGTCAACCGCATGATCAAGGCGCGCGAGTTCGAGCGCGACCCGGGGCAATTCTTCGAGTGGGTGAAATTCCGCTCGCACCTCTCGCGCGGCGTCACGGTGGGCACGATGCTGATGGACGAGGCCCTGCACTTCATGCGGCTGGGCACCTTCCTCGAACGCGCCGACAACACGGCGCGGCTGGTCGACGTGAAGTTCCACGCCGTGCAGAGCGACTTCTTCGGCAACGCCAGCGAGAAGGACCAGGAGTACGACTTCTATCACTGGAGCGCGATCCTGCGCAGCGTCTCGGGCTTCGAGATCTACCGCAAGGTCTACCGCGACGTGATCAAGCCCGAGCGGGTGGCCGACCTCTTGATCCTGCGCGCGGACATGCCGCGTTCGCTGCACGCCAGCCTGAACGAGGTGGTGAGCAACCTGGCGATGGTGGCCAACGACCAGTCGTCGGAAACCCAGCGCCGCGCCGGCAAGCTGCGCGCCGACCTGCAATACGGCGACATCGACGAGATCCTGGCCACCGGCCTGCACGCCTTCCTCACGCAGTTCCTTGACCGCGTGAACGAGCTGGGCGCGCGCATCAGCCGCGACTTCCTCATCCCGGCAACCGCCTGACCGCCTTCCCATGACCCCGATGGAACAGGGCGTTGCCCTGCTGGGCGCGGGCCGGTTCCACGAAGCATTGCAGCAGTTCGGCGCGGCGTTGCATCAGCAGCCGCTGGCGGCCGAGCCTCGAGTGGGCCTGTCCCAGGCTTGTCAAGGGATCGGCGACAACTGGGCCGCCGCCGCCTGGCTGAGCGATGCCTGCCGCGTGGCGCCGGAGCGCGCGGAACTGTGGCGCGAATTGGCGAACCTGCTGGTCTTGCTGCAGCGCCAGCCGGAACTCGAGCCGATGCTGCGGGCCGCGCTGGCGCTCAATCCCGACGATGTGCCGTTGTTGCGTACCCAGGCCGAGCTGTACCTGCACCAGAAGCTGTTCGCTTTGGCGCTGCCCCCGTATGCGCGGCTGCATGCCCTGAACCCGAACGACCGCGCCACGCAATTGCATTACGGCTATTGCCTGGAGCAAACCGGCGCCGTGGCGGCGTCGGTGGACCGCTATCGCGATGCCATCGCGCTGGACGCGGACTTCCTGGAGGCGCATGTGGACCTTGCCGGCGTGCTGTGGCGGCTGGAGGACTTCGAAGGATCGCTCGCCCATGCACGCAAGGGCGTGGAGCTGGCACCCCATCACGCCTATGCGGTACGCATCCTCGGCACGGCCTTGCTGAACCTGAACCGTGTCGAGGAGGCGCAAACGCAGTTGCGCCGCGCGCTGGAATTGCTGCCGGGCTTCGCGCTGGCGGAGGTGGACCTGGCGTTCACGCTGCTGCTGGCGGGGAACATGCAGCAAGGCTGGCCGATGTATGGCCAGCGCTGGCGCGATACCGAGCGGATGAAGCGGCCGGGATTTTTCCGGCCCGAGCTGGAGTGGAAGGGGCCGGCGGAACAGCCGCTGCGCGGCAAGCGCATCGCCGTCTACGCCGAGCAGGGCCTGGGCGACGTGATCCAGTTCATCCGCTATGCGGCCTTGATGCAAGGCGATGGCGGCACCGTGTACGCGGTGATCCATCCCGAGCTGGTCCCGCTGGTCGAGCAAAGCATGCCGGGAGTGCAGTGCCTCACGCCGCAAAGCCAGGCCGAGGTCGAGTACCACGTCGCCCTGCTGGACCTGCCGATGCACTACGGCACGACGCTCGAAAGCATTCCGGCGCCATCACCCTATCTGCATGCGCCACAGGAGAAGGTCGCCGTCTGGCGCGAGCGCCTCGCGCCCTGGCAGGGCAAGTTCAAGGTGGGGCTGGCCTGGTCCGGTTCGCAGCAGCAGGTGAACAACAACAATCGCGGCGTGCACCTCACTGAACTGATGCCGATCATCGGCATGCCGGGCGTGCAGTGTTTCAGCCTGCAAAAGGGCGACGCCGGCGTATTCAGCGACATCGCGGTCGATCCACGGCAGCTGGTGGACCTCACCGCGCAATGGACGGACTTCACCGACAGTGCGGCGATGCTCGAGAACCTCGACCTGGTCATCACCGTCGACACCGCCGTCGCCCATCTGGCCGGCGCGCTGGGACGGCCTGTGTGGGTGATGCTGGGCCCCAACGCCGATTGGCGCTGGCTGCTGGAGAGGAATGATTCGCCCTGGTATCCGACGATGCGCTTGTTCAGGCGCGGGCATGGGGAGGCGAGGGCGGCGATGGCCGGAAGGCTGGTGGGTGCGTTGAAGGAACGCCTTGCGAATTGAGCCGGCAAGCCATTGCTGATATAAAACAAAGGCACCAGGAACAAGCCATGCTCAAAGTCCTGCCTCCCGGGGAAGTCGTCACAACGCACAAGGCACGCGGTCTCGCCGGGGTCGCGCTGGCTGTGCTCCTCATCGCCGGTTGCGCCTCCGCCCCGCCGGTCCCACCGGCTGCGCGCGCCGAGCTGGCGTCGACAGGGAAACTTCGTGTCGGCCTGATCCTGTCGAACGAGGTGCTCGTCGCGAGAGACGCCGTCACCGGCGAGTTGCGTGGCGTCACGGTGAGCCTCGGCAAGGCGCTGGCGCAGCGGCTGGGTGTGCCGTTCGAACCGGTGGGCTATGTGAATCCGGCGGCGCTGGTGAAGAGTTTTGGCGCCAATGAATGGGACATCGCGTTCCTGGCGTTCGATCCCGCCCGCGCCGAGCAGGTGGTGTTTTCGCCGCCTTATATGGAAGTTGACAACACCTACCTGGTTGCCGCCGCTTCCAAGGTTGCAAGCGTGGAGCTTGCCGACCAGCCCGGGATCACCATCGCCGTCCCCGAGCGCAGTGCTCCCGACTTGTTCCTGAGCCGCAACCTCAAGTCGGCGAAGGTGCTGCGCCTTCCCGGCGGGCCGGACGCGGCAGTCGATGCGCTCAAGTCGGGCAAGGCCGACGCTTATGCCGAGAATGCCCACAACCTGTCGCTCTACGCCGAGCGCCTGCCGGGCTCGCGCGTGCTGGAAGGCCGCTACACCGTGATCCAGCACGCCATTGCCACGCCCCCAGGCAAGGTCGCGGCGTCTGCTTACGTGAAGGCCTTCGTCGAGGATGCCAAGGCGGACGGCACGGTTGCCGAGGCCATACGCGCCGCCGGTTTGCACCGCACGCGCGTCGCGCAAGCCGAAGACAAACCTTTGAATCTCGCAGCGCCGAACGTGGTGCAGATTTCCGCGCGCATGGCCACTTCCGGCCAGCCCAATGCCGCCTCGCTGGCAAGCCTGGGCGCCCAAGGCTTTGGCGGGGTCGTCTACCTGGCGCCGCTGACGGTGCCCGACGCCGTGCGCAACGAGCCCGCCATCCTGGAACAACAGGGCATCGCGTTCGTCAACATCCCCATCAATTTCAACCGGCCGACGGAAGCCGACTTCCAGGCCTTCGTCGCGGCCGTGCAAGGCATGGGGAGCAAGAAGATCCTGGTGCACTGCCAGGTCAACATGCGCGCGTCGAGCATGGTCTTCCTCTATCGCACCGTCGTCGGCAAGGAATCCGCGGAGACGGCCTACGAAGCCGTCACCAAGGTCTGGTCGCCGGACGGTCCGTGGAAGCAGTTCATCGTTGCCCAGTTGCGCAAGAACGGTATCGCGTTCGATCCGTACTGAGTTTCCGCCATGACCGACAACTCCCTTGCGGGCATCCACAAATACCGGGCTGTGGACGATACGCTGGCCACGTCCGGCCAGCCGACGGTGGCGCAACTGGCCAGCGTGGCGCAGGCCGGCTTCGACACGGTGATCAACCTGGCATTGCACGACGACCCGCGCTACTCGCTGTCCGACGAGGCCGGCACGGTGCGGTCGCTGGGCCTGGGCTATGTGCACATTCCGGTTCAGTTCGCGGCGCCGACCGAGGCCGACCTGCTGGCTTTCTTCGCAGCCATGGATGCCCATCGCGGCGACAAGTTGTGGGTTCATTGCGCCGCGAACATCCGCGTGTCGGCGTTTCTCGGCCTTTATCGCGTCATCAAGCAGGGCTGGACCCGTGAGCGTGCCTTCGAATTGATGCACGGCTTGTGGGAGCCCAACGAGGTGTGGGCGGCGTTCATCGAGCAGATGCTGGCGAAAAGGCCCTCACCCTAGCCCTCCCCCAGAGGGAGAGGGGACAAGTCATTGCGCCAGCCGCGCCAGCGCCCGCTGCAGGTTCTCGCGGGCTCGCGCTTCCAGCGCCGAGTGAAAATGCTCCGTGCTGTACAGGCGCGGGCGCACCAGGAAACGGGTCAGGATGTGATGCCGGCCGGTGCGGAATTCAGCCTCCGGCACATGCGCGTATTCGGCGCGGATCTGCCCGTTGGACTCGTCGAAGCGCTCCGTCGCGGCGCCCAGGATCGCCAGGTCCACATCCACCAGCAGTTGCGCATCCGGGTCTTGCGGCGCGTCTGCGTGGCAGGTGGCCATCACCAGGGCGTGGACCCGGTCGGCCACTTCGGCGGACAGGCCGGCCTCGAGCACGCTGGCGCGCGCCCACTCGGCGCTGCGCTGCTCGTTGTCGCTGCGCCGGGCGTCGTAGAAGGCGTCGTGGAACCACAGCGCCAGCGCGACTTCACCGGGCCGCCGCGCCAAGCCGCGCACCCCGTCGAAGAGCGCAAGGCATTCGCCCAGGTGTTGCAGCGTGTGGTAGCGGCGCTGCTCTTCGGCCCAACTGGCGACCAGCTGGTTGTACAGGCCTTCATCGGCCGGCTTGCCCAGGTCGTCCCAGGCTTGCCGCCAGCCTTGCCGCAGCGCGTTCATGACGGAGGCGCCGCCGCCCGCGCCTGCTTCACTTCGCGGCCCAGCTCGATCACCGCCATGGCGTAGTAGCTCGACCAGTTGTAGCGGGTGATGACGTAGAAGTTCTCGGTGCCGGCGATGTATTGCGGGTCGGCGTCGCCGTTCTGCAGCTCGACCAGCGCGAGCGGTCCCTTGTGCTCCAGCACCGATTCTTCCAGCACCGCGCCCTTGGCGGTGAAGCTGTCCACGCTGAAGGTGGGCAGGATGTCCGGCGCGAGCAGGGCTTCCAGGTCCAGACGGGCCGGATCGAAGCTGACCATGTAGTGGGTGGGCATGCCGGTTTGCCAGCCGTAGCTCTTGAAGTAGTTCGCAACCGAGCCTATCACGTCGGCCGCGCTGCGCGCCAGGTCGATCCGGCCGTCGCCGTCGAAGTCCACCGCCCATTTCGCCCAGCTGCTCGGCATGAATTGCGGCATGCCCATCGCTCCCGCGTAGCTGCCCAGCGGCCGGAGGGGATCGGCCTTGGCCTGGCTTTGCAGTAGCAGAAATTGCTCGAGCTCGCCACGGAAATATTCACTGCGTTCGCCAGCGCGCGGATGCGACTGCGGGAAGTCGAAAGCCAGCGTCGCCAGCGCGTCGATCACGCGGAAATTGCCCATCTGCTGGCCGTAGATGGTTTCGACGCCGACGATGCCGACGATGATCTCGGCCGGCACGCCGTATTCCCGCTCGGCGCGTTCGAGCAGCGCCTGGTTCTCCTGCCAGAACTTCACACCGGCGCGGATGCGCACCGCGTCGATGAAGCGGCTGCGGTAGACCCGCCAGTTCTTGGCCGTGCCGGTCGGCGCCGGCTGCATCAGCCGGGCGATCACCGGCAGCATTTGCGCGCGGCCGACGGCAAGCCGCACCCACGCGGGATCGAGCCCCCGGCGCTGCGCCGCCTCGTCGGCCCATCGCATCGCCTCTTCATTGCCGGCATAGGGAATCCCGCGTTGGCTGTTGCGTTCGGCCGCCGCGCGGGGCTTGCCCTGCGCGGCGGCGGGCAGCGGCGCGGCCGCGGTGCCGATGAACAAGGCAGCGACGATGAGGCTTCGAAACATCAAACGGGCCAGGCGAGTTGCTTGAATTCGCGCTGGAGCGCAAGCAGGCTGGTGCCGGGCGCGGGGGCGTAGCGCTGCATCTCCAGCCGCAGCAGCCAGTCCGCCAGCGATTGCGCGCGTTCGCCGAAGCGGCCGGTGACGACGACGGCCATCTGGCGCGGCGGCGCTGCGGCGGGCAGCTCCACGCCGGCCTCGTGCAGGCGCTTGCGGGCGCGCGCGAGCAGCCTGAGCCAGGGGTCATGCTGGCGCCGTTCCCACAGGGTCCAGGCCGCGCCGCACAGCGCCACGAACACCACCAGTCCGATCAACACGTAGCTCAGGTCTTCCCAGCTCGGCGACTCGAAGCCGAGGTTCTTGAGCAGGTCGAGCTGCTTGCTCTGCGTGTAATTGAGCACCCACTGGTTCCAGCTGTTGTTCAGCGCCTCCCAGGCCGCGCGCAGGTTGGCCGCCAGGTCGGGCGTCACCGCGCCGAAGGCGGTGGCGAGCACACCGCGCGGCGGCTGCAGGCGCTGGAATGCGCCGGTGCGCCCGGGCGCGACCGCCGAAGTCGGGTCGACCCGCACCCAGCCGCGTCCGCTCAGCCACACCTCGGCCCAGGCGTGCGCATCGCTCTGGCGCAGGACCCAGAAGCCGTCCACGGTGTTGCGTTCGCCGCCCTGGTAGCCGGTGACGACCCGCGCCGGAATGTCCATGGCTCGCATCAGGATCACGAACGCCGAGGCGATGTGTTCGCAGAAGCCCTCCTTGCGATCGAACCAGAACTCGTCGGCCGTGTGCTGGCCGTAGACGCCCGGCTCCAGCGTGTATTGATAGTTGCCGGTGCGCAGCCGGTTCATCGCGGCCTGCACCAGCCCGGCGGGCCCGCCGCCGGCCAGCGCCGGGTCGCTGCGCATCTGGGATGCGAGCTCCAGCGTGCGCGGGTTGAAGCCCGCCGGCAGTTGCGTGTACTGCGGCAGAACCGCGGCGGCGCTGGTGCGCGGACCGTGGCGGAACAGCGGATGGCTTTCGGCCTGGTAGCGCAGCAAGTCGGTGACCGGGCGGTTGGAGACCCACTGCAATTCGCTGGTCATGATCATGCCGAAGCCCGGCGCGACCGGCGGCTTGGCGGCCGCGTCCAGCACCATGATCCACGGCCGGTTGCTCGGCTCCATCGTCACTTCGTAGCGCACCGGCGGGCCCAGCACTTCGAGCTGGGCGCCACCGCCGATGGCCGGGCCGAAGCCCAGGCGCGGCTGCAGCGCGCGCCATTCGCGGCCATCGAAGAGGGACAGCACCGGCCCACGGAAATAGAGATCGGATTGCTGCGGCGGCGGCCCCTCGAAGCGCACTCGCAGCGCGATGGTCTCGTCCAGTGCAAGGCTGGCGATGTTGCCCACCTGCATGCTGGCCGACAGGCCGCTGCGGCCGCTCATCGCGTCGCTGGGAATGCCCCACAGCGGCGCCAGCCGCGGGAACAGCAGGAACAGCACCGCCATGATCGGCGCGCCCAGCAGCGCCATCGTCGCGGCCGTGCGCGCGGCCTGCAGCAGCGGGGGCCGGCCCACCGGCATGTGCGCGTTGACCAGCGCCGTCAGCAGGCCCAATAGAGCCAGCATCATGGCGGCGGCGGTGGCCAGCGACTGCGAGAAGAAGAAGTTCGTGAGCATCGTGAAGAAGCCCAGGAAGAAGATGACGAAGGCATCGCGCTTGGCGCGCAGCTCCAGTGTCTTGAGCGCGAGCAGTATCACGATCATCGTGACGCCGGCATCGCGCCCGAGCAAAGTGCGATGCGTCGCCAGCGTCGCTCCCAGCGTGATGGCCAGCAGGCCGAGCAGCCACCATTTCCCCGGCAGCGGCTTGCCGGCGACGGCGAGCCAGCCGCGCCAGGCCAGCACGCCCGCGGCGACACCGCTGCACCACAGCGGCAGGTTGGAAACCTGCGGCAATACGACCCAGCCGATCACCAGCAGCAGGAACAGCGTGTCCCGGCTCTCGCGCGGCAGGGCATCGAGGCGGGTCAGCATAGCGGTCGACGAGCCGTCTCTAGACCGCTGCGCCCCCTTTGGGGGTACGGCGTTGCCGTTGGGGGGATCAACATACGGCCAGCGCCTCCAGGCAGCGGCGCTTGTGCGCTTCACCGGTTGCGGGCTTGATTTCCTGGCCCGGCAGGCGCAGGCCATAGTCCAGCCCCAGGCGGTCGGCCTGCAAGACCCAGGCTGCCAGACGCGAGAGCTTGTGCTCGGTGCCGGACGAGCCGGCTTGCGAGAAGTCCAGCCACAGCTCGTAACGCTGGGCCTGCTGCGTGTCGCGACTCACCAATTCGTCGGCCTTCGCGGCTTTCTTCCAGACCACCAGTTTGAGCGGGTCGCCGCGGCGGTAGGCCCGCACGCCGTCGAATTCACCGGTGCTGTTGACGCGTGTGGCCGCGGCGCCACCGGCACGCGGCTCCCCGGGCGGCAGCGGCGGCGGGAAGTTTTCCGGCGCCGGATACACCAGCACCTGGGCGGCGGGCCGCCACACCGTCCAGACGCGGAAGGTGCCCAAGGGGAAGCGCGTTTCGGCGGTGAGCGGCGGCACGCGATGCAGGCCGCGCCGCTCGGGCTTGAAAGCCACGTGCACGGTACACATGCCCTGTGCCGGCACATCGGTCCAGATCCAGCGGTCTTCATGCGTCGCGTCGAGCACGGCCATGCCGATTCCGTAGCGGATCGAGGCCCGCTCGTTGGTGAGCACGGCGGTCAGGGTCGCGCTGGTCCCGGCGAACTGCGCTTCGGGCGCCATCAGGTTCATCGTCATGCCGCGCAGCGTGGCGTGGCAGACATGCATGCCGACGACGGCGCTGCCGGCCAGCAGGAACGTCAGCAGGTAGCCCAGGTTCAATTGGTAATTGATCGACGCGATGAGCAGCAGCAGCATGGTCGCGCCCAGCATGAAGCCGGGGCGGGTGGGCAGGATGTAGACGTTGCGCTGGGTCAGCGCGATGGTGTCCGACAGCGGCAGGCGCGACTGCCACCACTGCCGGAAGCGGCTGCGGGCGTAACCCACCGGGTTGAGCACGGCCGTGTTCATCGCATGCGCCTCACGGCAGGGGCACCGCCTCCAGCATGGCCCGCACCTGCTCGATGGGGCCGCGGCCGGCATCGCCGACCGGGATCATGCGGTGCGCGACCGTTTGCGGCAGGATTGCCTGCACATCGTCGGGCGCCACGTAGTCGCGCCCGCTCAACATGGCCTGCGCCTTGGCGGCGCGCACCACCGCGATCCCGGCGCGTGGCGACAAGCCCTGCAGGAACCAGCGGCCCGACCGGGTGGCGGCGACCAGGTCCTGCACATAGGTCAGCAGCGGCTCGGCCGCATGCACCTGCAGCACTTTTTGCTGCAGCAATTGCAAGTCGACCGGCGTCAGCGTGTTGCGCATCGCCTCGACCATGCCGCGGCGATCCGCGCCGCTGAGCAGTTCGCGCTCGGCCGCGCGGTCCGGGTAGCCCAGCGAAATGCGCATCAGGAACCGGTCCAGTTGCGACTCGGGCAGCGCGAACGTGCCCAACTGGTCGTGCGGGTTCTG
>JAQGMS010000399.1 GCA_028292245.1 Ramlibacter sp. | reverse complement strand
GCGCCAGTCCGAAGTCGTGCGCGCCCTGCAGGGCATCCTGCCGCGCGAAGCCCTGCTCTGGAACAGCGAGGACACGACGCCCTACGAATGCGACGGCCTCACGGCCTATCGCCAGCGGCCGCTGGTGGTGGCGCTGCCGGAGACCGAGGACGAGGTGCAGGCCGTGCTGAAGGCCTGCCACGCCCTGGCCGTGCCGGTGGTGGCGCGCGGCGCCGGCACCGGTCTGTCGGGCGGCGCCATGCCCAATGCACTGGGCGTGACGCTGTCGCTGGCCAAGTTCAACAGCATCCTCAAGCTGGACCCGGCGGCCCGCACGGCCGTCGTCCAATGCGGCGTGCGCAACCTCGCGATCAGCGAGGCGGCCGCGAGCTACGGCCTCTACTACGCGCCCGACCCGTCGAGCCAGATCGCCTGCACCATCGGCGGCAACGTGGCCGAGAACTCGGGCGGCGTGCATTGCCTGAAATACGGCCTGACGCTGCACAACGTGCTGAAGGTGCGCGGCTTCACCGCCGCCGGCGAACCGGTGGAGTTCGGCAGCGACGCGCTCGACACGCCCGGCTACGACCTGCTGGCGGTGCTGGTGGGCAGCGAGGGCATGCTGGCCGTCACCACCGAGGTGACGGTGAAGCTGGTGCCCAAGCCGCTGCTGGCGCGCTGCATCATGGCCAGCTTCGACGACATCCGCAAAGCCGGCGATGCGGTGGCCGCGGTGATCGCCGCCGGCATCATCCCGGCCGGCCTGGAGATGATGGACAAGCCGATGACGGCGGCGGTGGAGGACTTCGTCCACGCCGGCTACGACCTCACGGCCGAAGCCATCCTGCTGTGCGAAAGCGACGGCACGCCGGAGGAAGTCGAGGAAGAGATCGGCCGCATGAGCGAGGTGCTGCGCGCCGCCGGCGCGACCGCCATCGCGGTGAGCCGCGATGAGGCCGAGCGGCTGAAGTTCTGGAGCGGCCGCAAGAACGCCTTCCCGGCCTCCGGCCGCATCAGCCCCGACTACATGTGCATGGATTCGACCATCCCGCGCAAGCGGCTGGCCGACATCCTGCTGGCGATCCAGCAGATGGAGAAGAAGTACGGACTGCGCTGCGCCAACGTCTTCCATGCCGGCGACGGCAACCTGCACCCGCTGATCCTGTTCGACGCCAACGACGCCGACCAGCTGCATCGCTGCGAACTGTTCGGCGCCGACATCCTGGAGACCAGCGTGGCCATGGGCGGCACGGTGACCGGCGAGCACGGCGTCGGTGTCGAGAAGCTCAACTCGATGTGCGTGCAGTTCAGCGCGGAGGAGCGCGAGCAGATGCTGGCTGTGAAGCGCGCCTTCGACCCGCAGGGCCTGCTGAATCCCGGCAAAGTGATCCCGACGCTGAACCGCTGCGCCGAGTACGGGAAGATGCTGGTGCGCGGCGGCCAGGTGAAGCACCCGGACCTGCCGCGCTACTGAAGCATCAGCCGCCTGCCTTGCACTGGGTGTCGGTGACGACGATGTCGTCCTTGCCGATGTCGGTCTTCCTCTTGTCCAGTGCGTCCTGCGCCCTCGCCTGCTCGATGAACAGCGTGGAGAAGGTCACCACCTGGTTCAGCACCTGCTGCTGTTCGGCCGGGGAGCCCACCGCCAGCGCGCCATTGAGGTAGCTGACGATGTAGTTGCCGGCCAGGAAGCCGTTGGCGCCGACCGCCGCGCTCGGCGTGATGGCATAGGCGCCCACCGCCGCGTCGGCCGGCGCGCCGGCGCTGGCCAGGCTGACCGACGCGATGGTTTCGCCGCCCTTCAGGCCGCTGGCCGAGAACTCGGTGCCATTGAACGCCAGTACCGTGCCCTGCGCCTTGGCCAGGTTGTCGGCCGCCACCGTCACCGGCGCCGGCGTGATGTTGGCACTGGCGCTGGCCGTCGTGCCGGCCAGCGCGTAGTTGCCGGCATCCACGCCGCCCAGCCCCAGGCCGGCCACGCTGACGGCCTTGCCGTTGCCGACGTTCTTGTCCGCGAAGTTGGCGCTGCCCACCGTCACGCTGAGCGCATCGCCGGCCACGCGGTTGTCCGAGACCGTGGTTTGGGCGACGGTCGTCGCGTCGTACTCCCTGCTCTGCGCGGCGACGGCGACAACCAGCGACCGTTGCGTGATGTCCGCGCTGCCGGTCGGCGTGCTTGACAACGCGTAGTTGCCCGCGTCCGCGCCGCTCAACGTGACGCCAGCCAGGCTCACTGTCTTGCCGGTGCCGACGTTCTTGTCCGCGAAATTGGCGCTGCCTACGCCCACCGCCAGTGAATCGCCAGCCAGGCGGTCGTCCGAGACGGTCACTGTCGCTGATGTCGTGGCGTCGTACACCTTGTTCTGCGCGCTCACGGCAAGAACCAGATTCCGTTGCGAGATGTCGGCGCTGCTGCTGGTCGGCGGGCTCGACACCATGTAGTTGCCCGCGTCCGTGCCGGTCAACGCGATGCCGCCCAGGTTCACCGTCTTGCCCGTGCCGACGTTCTTGTCGATGAAATTGGCGCTGCCCACGACCACCGCCAGCGAATCGCCGGCCAGGCGGTCGTCCGAAACGGTCGTTGCAGCCGTGGTCGTCGCGTCGTACACCTTGTTCTGCGCGCTGACCGCCACGGCCAGCGACCGCTTCGTGATGTCGGCGGTGCTGCTGGTCGGCGGGCTCGACAACATGTAGTTGCCCGCGTCCGCGCCGGTCAAGGCGATGCCGGCCAGGTTCACCGTCTTGCCGTTGCCGACGTTCTTGTCGGTGAAATTGGCGCTGCCCACGATCACCGCCAGCGAATCGCCGGTCAGGTGATCGTCGGAAACGGTCGTTCCGGCCGTGGTCGTCGCGTCGTACACCTTGTTCTGCGCGTTGACGGCGACGGTCAGGGGGCGCTGCGTGATGCTCGCGGTGCCGTCGGTAAAGGTGAACGCATAGCCGGCCGGGGCCGCCAGCGTGCCCCGCGTGATGGCGTAGCTTCCCACGTTCTTGCTCACCACCGGCATCGCCACGTCGCCAGTCAGCACGTCCTGCAGGAACACATTGCCGTACGCGCTGGCATCCACCAGCGGCGTGCCGGTGTACGAGGCCGCCGAGACCGGGGTTCCGTCATACACCTTGGACGTCGAAGTCGCATCGATGTCGACCGTCGGCTGGAAGGCGAACAGGTAGCGGTTGCCGCTTTCGGGCACGTCGCCGGGAGGCGAGCCCCCGTAGGTGCGGTTCCACAGCGCGTTGTTGCCGGACACCAGCGTGCCGAAGTTGCTGTTGCCCAGGGCCCCCGCGATGTAGGTCAGCCAGCGGCCGTTGGGCGTGCTGAGGGCGCCGCCGGCGCCGACACTGATGCTGTCGGCCGCCAGCACCACGGCATCGCCGTTGGCGTCGCTGGTCACCGGGGCATCAAGTTGCAACAGACCGCCGGTCAGCAGGCGCAGCGCCGGGATGGCCACGCTACTGACGGTGACCGGACTCTCGACGATCAGCGGGCCGGTGTTGGCCGTGCTTCCCACGAACAGCGCGCCGCCCGAGATGCGATCGAGCTCGGACTGCGTCAGGTTGAGGCTGCCGATCTCGTCCGTGCCGCCGAGGCGGATCGTGCGGCCGGGGCTCAGGGCGTCGATCAGCACTACGCCGCTTGCATGGGCCGTGCCGTCGAGCGTGAGCGTATCGGCCGTGATCGTCAGGTCGGCGGAGCTGTCGATGGCCGTGTCGGAGAGAATCACGACGTCGGGCGCGGCAATGGCGATCGGCCCGCCGGTGATGTTCGGGTCCAGCAGCACGCTGCCGGTCGCCGCCAGGCTGATCGCACCGGCTGGCGCCGTGCCGCTGTCGGTGGTGTCGATGATGGCGTAGACGTTGAGCGCCGCGGTCGGGCTCGGTGCCGGCGCGACGGCCGGGTCGCCTGCGCGCAGGGTGACCGCGCCGCCGCGGGTGACGATCGGCGTCCAGAGATCGATGTTGCCCCCGGCCAGGCCGGTGAAGCCGGCAGCGCCCAGGGAGAGATCGATGCCGCTCAGGTCCAGGTCGCCGTACGCGCGCACGGTCACCATGCCGAGCCCCGTGCCGGCAGGCCCGTAGGTGTCGTCGTCGCTGTTCACTCCGCCACCGCCGGCGCCGGCCGACAGCGAACCGCCGGACAAGGACAGCGAGCCGTTGCTCGCAGTGACCGTCACCGACCCGCCGTTGCCGCCCATGCCGCCGCTGGCCGGGTCCGATCCCATGAAGGCATCGCCGCCCCTGCCGCCGGAGGCGTTCAGGGCCACGCTGCCGATGGTCCAGTCGCCCCCGGTGTATACGAGCTCGATGTTGCCGCCGCTGCCGCCACCGCCACCGCCGGGGTTGGCCGTGGCGCCGTTGCCGCCCTGGCCGCCCCTGGCATCGGCCATCAGGGTCGCAGGGGCCGTGCCGCCGAACTGGAGGAAGACGGAGCCGCCATCGCCGCCGTGCGCGCCGCCGGCGCTGGATGAACCGCTGCCGCCGGCCGCATGGGCGCCGGACAGGCTGAGGTCCGATGCCGCACTGACCGCGATGCCGCCGCCGGGGCCGCCGGGACTGCCCGGCCCCCCGGAGGCCGTGATGCCATAGGCGTTGTACTGGTCGGTAACGCTGACGCTGCCGCCCGTGGACGTCAGCACGACCGAACCCCCGTTGCCGCCAGCAGCCTCGCTGCCCTGGCCACCGTCGGCCAGGATGCCGAAGTAGGTAAGGCCCGCGCCGCCGACCACGACGTCGCCGGCGGTATTCAGGACCACCACGCCACCGTTGCCGCCGGCCGCGCCGCTGATGTTGCCGCTGCCGCCCGAGTCGGAGATATTGAACACGTTGATGCTGCCGGTCGTCGCCGACAACTGCACGATGCCGCCCGCGCCGCCCGGGTTGCCGGTGCCGCCGTTGACGTTGATCCCGCCGCTGACCGCCATGCCGGACACTCCGGAGGACAGCAGCACGCTGCCGCCGGTACCGCCGCCGCCCGAGCCCAGGCTCGCATTGCCGCCGCGCGCGCTGGCGGTGGACAGGGTGAGCTGCTGCCCCGCCTGCACGTGGACCGTGCCGCCATTGCCGCCCGCGCCGTCGTGGGTGTCGCCGCCATCGGCGACCAGGTCCGTGGCCGTGATCATGCCCCCGCCACTGGTGGCAGGCGCCTGCAGCAGGATGGAGCCGCCAGCACCGCCCAGGCCGGATGCCGTGCTGATCTGGGCGCCTGCATCCACCCGCTGCACGTTGATGCTGCCCTCGGTGGCGATGACGCTGATCTGGCCGCCGACGCGGCCGGACGCGTCGAGCGTGCCGGTCGCACCCACGTTGCCGGCGCTGGAAGCCAGGTGGATCTGGCCTGCGTCCCCGCGGATGTTGTTGCTGTAGTACCAGCCGCCGTTGGCATAGACGCCGTCGAGCTGCACGTCCCCGCCGCCCGTGACGATGATGTTGCCCCCGGCGCCGGGAGCGAGATCGCTCGAACCGCCCTGCGCATACAAGCTGCCGGCAACCGTGGCCGTGCCGCTGGCGGTGAGGATGATCGTCCCGCCATTGGCACCCGGGCTCAGCGAGACCGAGCGGCCGGACACGTCCACGTATCCGTCGATCTGGATGTTGCCGCCCCCGCTGGCAACGACCTGCAGCGTGCCGCCGGTGCGGCCGCCGGCATACGCCGAGCCCAGCCTGACGTTGTCCTGGCTGGAATTCAGCACCGCCTTGGCGCCGGCGCCACCCAGCGAGGTGTTGTCGTTGCCGCCGTTGAACTGGAGGTTGCTGATGGTGATCGTCTTCTGGGCGGTGACGGTGATCGCATTGCTCGCCTGCAGCGCATCGCCGGCCGCGCCGGA
>JAQGMS010000036.1 GCA_028292245.1 Ramlibacter sp. | reverse complement strand
TACAAGGCGCTGGGCACGCCGGTCTATTCGTCGGCGGTGTTCAATTTCATCCCGAAGACCGCGATGCAGTTCTACCAGGCGGTGCGGACTGACGACCAGGCGACGCAGCACCGGCTGTTGCACGACTTCTTCATGCCGTACCTGGAGATCCGCAACCAGGGCGCGGGCTATGCGGTGAGCATCGTCAAGGCCGGCGCGAAGATCGCCGGGCACGGCGCCGGGCCGGTGCGCCCGCCGCTCACCGACCTGAAGCCGCTGGAGGTGGAGCAGCTCGCCGCGCTCATTGCGGCGCTCGGGCCGCAGTGATGGGCGTGCCGCCCGCGCCGAGGTCCCAGTAAAGCCCGGTCATCACGGCCAGCGCCTCGCGCAGCAGCTCGGGCGGCAAGTGTTCGTTCGGCGCGTGTTGCGAGCAGCCCGGGTAGGAGTGCGGCACCCAGATCGTCCGCAGCCCCAGCACGTCGGTGAAGATGTCGTTGGGCAGCGAGCCGCCCAGGTTTGGCAGCACGGCGGGCTTCTTGCCGCTGGTGGCGGCGATGGAGGCGGCGGCCCATTGCACCCACTCGTCGTCCGGGTCGAGCCGGGTCGCGTGGAACATCTCCTCGCGCGTGAGGGCGATCTTCACCATCTCGAACCCCTGCCGGTCCAGGTGGCGGCGCAGGGCCGGCATGAAATCCTGCGGATCCGGTCCCACCACGAACCGCAACTGGCAGCGCGCCCACGCCGTCGGCGGGATCGCGTTGACCGGCGTCTGCGGATTGCCGGTCTTGTAGGCCAGCACTTCGAATGAACACCAGCCGAACACGCGCTCGGCCGGTGAGAGGCCCGGCTCGCCCCACCACGGCTCGACATCGGGACCATCGGCGCCGCCATCCACTTCGCAATCGAGCAGGGCGCGCCGCACCGACGCGGGCAGCTCGGCGGGCACCCATTCGGGAATGCGGATCTTGCCGGTGTCCGAGACGATGCTGGCGATCGCGTGCGCCAGCTGGATGCCGGGGTTGGAGATCAGGCCGCCCCAGTTGCCAGAGTGATGCGCTCCCTTTCGCGCGTCGATGCTGAGGTCGAAATTCAGCGCGCCGCGCGTGCCCAGGAACAGGGTCGGACGCTCGGCGCGCAGGCGCGGCCCGTCGGAGGCGAGCAGCAGGTCGGCATCGAACAGCGCCTTGTTTTCCGCGCACAGTTCGCGCAGGCCCGGCGAACCGGTCTCCTCGCCCATCTCGATGAGGTACTTGGCATTGAAGCCGAGCCGGCCGCGCGCCTTCAGCACGTTCGCCATCGCCTGCATGTTGACCGAGTGCTGGCCCTTGTTGTCGGCGATGCCTCGGCCATACCAGCGGCCGCCCGACTCCGTGAGTTTCCAGGGCGAGAGGCCCTCCTTCCACTCCGGCTCCAGGCCGCGGATCACGTCGCCGTGACCGTAGCCGAACGCCGTGGGCAGCGCCGCGTCCTCGATGCGCTGCGCGAACAGGAAAGGCGCGCGGGCCAAGGGATGGGTGAGCGTGCGGCAAGCAAAGCCCATCGCTTCGAACGCCGGGCGGATTTCGTCCTGCAGGTAGCCGGCGAGCGCGGCGCCACGCTCCGGGTTCTGGCTTTCGGTGGGGATCGCGATGCGGCGGGCCAGCGTCTCCCTGAATTCGCCGGAGTCGAATTGCTGGCCGGCGTTGGCGATGGCAAGGGCTCGATCCATGATTTCAATCCGGCAGGGTTTCAAGGTCGCCGGCGACGATCAGGTGCAGGCGCTCGGGGAAAAAGTGCTTGCGCATGGCCGCGTTGGCCTGCTCCGCCGTGACGGCGGCGATGCGCAACGGGAATTCATCCAGGTAGCGGGGGCCGAAGCCGAACTTCTCGGCCACCGCCAGCGCGGCGGCGATGCCGGCGTTGGAGCCGAGGCTCACGCGGTAGTTGCCGGAAAAGAAGCTCTTCTGGGCCTGCACCTCGGCTTCGGTCGCGCCTTCGCGCGCGTATTTTTCCAGTTCCTCGCGGGTCGAGCGGATCGCCCGCGCCAAGTTCGGCGGCGCCACGTTGACGTTGACCAGCCAGACGCCATCGAGCACGTCGCTTTGCAGGAAACGCGAATTGATCGAATACGTCAGCCCCTCGGTGTCGCGCACCCGCCGGCCCAGCCGCGAAGCCAGCGCGTTCTGGCCGAGCGCGGCGTTGGCCACCAGCGCCGCTTCGTAGTCGGCGTCGTTGCGGCGCAATCCGCTGGCGCTGCCCATCACGATGTTCATGTTCGCCTTGCCGCGCAGCGTCACGGCTTCGCGCACCCCGCGGTCGAGCGGCGCAGTGCGCGGCAGCGCAGCGAATGAAACGCGCTCGCCGGCGGCAAGCGTTCCGAACAGCTTCTCGACCAGCGCGATCGTCGGGCCGGGCTCCACGTCGCCGACGATCGCCAGGATCATTCCGTTGCCGGCGTAGCGTGCGCGATGGAAGGCGCGCAGCTCCTCGTCGGTGATGGCCGCCAGGCTGCGCAGCTTCTCCGCGCGGCTTGCCGGGCGGTAAGGATGCCCGGCTGCGAATGTCAATTGGCCCAGCCGCTGCTGCGCGCGCTGCGAAGTGTCGTCATCGGCGCGCAGGTAATCGTTCTCCAGTTCCCTGCGCGCCTTGGCCAGCTCGGCGGGCGCGAACGCGGGGCGCCGCAATTCGTCGGCCAGGATCTCCAGCAGCAGCGGCAGGTCGCGCGCCATGCCGCTGGCGTCGATGCCCAGTTCGGTGAGCTGGGTGGAATAGCTGCGATTCGCGCCGACGTCGTCCAGCAGCGCGCCGATCTGTTCCTTGTCGCGGCTGGTGGTGCCGCGCGCCAGCATCTTGCCGGCCAGGTCCGCCAGCGCCGGCTGCGCGGCGGGCGCGGTCATCTGGCCGGCCAGGACCAGGCCGCGCACGCTGACCGTGGGCACGGAGCGATTCGACACTACATCGACGACGAGACCATTGGAGAGCACCTTGCGCACCGTGCGCTGCGCGAACGCCTGTAGTTGTTGGGGCGCTGCCGGGCGGCTTACCGGCTGCAGCGCCGCGGTGAGCTGTGGTGGCGGCGGCGCCAGCGCGGCCTCGACCGGCTTGGCCACGTTCGCGCTGGGAACGAACCAGCCGACCGTCGCGCGATCGGGCACCAGGTAATTGGCCGCGACGCGCTTGACGTCGGCCGCGGTCACGGCGTTGATCCGCTCGACATAGGTCAGGAACCACTTCCAGTCGGTGGAGGCGACAGCCTCGCCCATCGCCACGGTGAACCGGTACGGGCCGTCGCGCGAACGCACGATCGAGACCTCGATCTGCTGCTGCGCCCGCAGCAGTTCCGTTTGCGTCACGCCCTTGTCGGCAACATCGGCGACAGCCGTCTTGAGCGCGGCTTCGACTTCCGCGTGCGGCTTGCCGGGGGCCGCGGTTGCGGTCAGCAGGAGCGGGTAGGGATCGCGCAGTGCCTCGTTGTCGGCGCTGACGCCGGTCGCGATGCCCGTGTCGACCAGGGCCTGGTACAGGCGCGAATTGACGCCGTCGGCCAGGATCGAGGTCAGCACTTCCAGCGCGATGAAATCGGGGTGCGTGGCCGCGGGCCGCATGTAGCCGATCTGCACCAGGCCCACGGTGCCGGGGCGCTTGACCAGCGTGCGGCGCTCGCCTTCCTGTGGCGGTTCCACCGTGATCACCTGCGGGATCGGCTGGGGCGAGCGGGCGAAGGCGCCGAACTGGCGGTCGAACAGGGCCAGCGCGGCTTCGGTTTCGAAGTCGCCCGCGAGGATCGCCTCGGCGTTGTCCGCGTGGAAGTAGGTCTTGTAGTGCTCGCGCAGCTTTTCGGTCGACACGCCCTCGATGTCGGAGCGATAGCCGATGGTGTTCCAGTGATAGGGGTGCGCCTGGATCGCGGTGGCCACCGTCGCCTTGAGCAAGGCGCGGCTGGGGTTGTTCTCGCCGATCTCGAATTCGTTTCGCACCACCGACATTTCGGGCTTGCGCTCTTCGTCGAGGATCAGGGCACGGCCGAGCCGGTCGGCCTCGATCCGCATCGCCAGTTCCAGTTTGTCCGAAGGCAGCGTGGAATAGCCGTTCATCCGGTCATACCAGGTCGTCATGTTGGTGGAGCTGGCGTCGGCGCCACCCTCGTGCAGCACTTCCAGGAACGTCTTGTGGCCGTTGGCGCGGCCAAAATTCTCGGTCGACTTGTTGAAGATCATGTGTTCGAGCAGGTGCGCCGACCCGGTGTTGCCGGGCGCTTCGTTGCGCGAGCCGACGTGGTAGACGACCATGAAGGTGAACACCGGGCTCGCGTGGTCGGGCGCCAGCAGGATCGTCATCCCGTTGGACTTCAGCCGGTACTGCGTGATGCCGCGAAAAGTCTCGACCTGCTCGACATTGGGCGGCAACGCCGTCGCCGGCAGAGAGACAAGCAGGGCGAGGGCGCAAATCAGGGTTCGCATGCGGCAATCCTTGGGTGAGGGCGCCAGTCTAGCCCCGCCGTTCCAACAGTCTTTCGATGACTTCGAACAGGGCCTCGCTGAGCAATGCCAGGGCGGCCGCCGGAATGGCGCCGGCAAGCAGCAGGTCGCTGTCATTGATCGCCAGGCCGGTGACGATGCGCTCGCCGTAGCCGCCGGCGCCGACAAAAGCCGCGATGGTGGCCGTGCCGATCGCAATGGTGGTGGCGATGCGGATGCCCGCGAGAATCGTCGGCCACGCCAGCGGTAGTTCGACCAGGCGCAGCCGCTGGCCGCGCGTCATGCCCAGCGCCGAACCCGCGTCGCGCAATCCTTGCGGCACCTCGAGCAGGCCCGTCACCGTGTTACGCATGATGGGCAGCAGCGAGTACAGCGTCAGGGCGATCACCGCCGGCACCAGGCCGATGGCGCCGACGGCCCAGATCAGGATCGCCAGCAGCGCCAGCGACGGAACGGTTTGTAGCAACCCGGTTGCGCCAAGCAGGGCCGCGCGTGCCCGCGGCAGCGGAAAGATCAGCAGCGCCAGCGGGATTGCGATCACCGCGGCAATGCCCACGGACACCGCGACCAGCGCGAGATGCTGCAAGGTCAGGCGGCCCAGGTCCGGTCCCAGCAATTTATCGGTGAATCCGCGCCGCGCGCTGGCGGCTGCGCCGCCACTCTTGCCGGCGAGGTGGTCGCGCGCGATGGCGTCGAACCCTGCGCCTTCGAGCTCGGCCCGCGCGTTCATGGCGATCATCGCGTTTTCGTCGATGGTGCCGGCCAATTGCTGCAACGCGGCCCAGGCCTGCGGAAAGCGCTGCGGCACCTCCAGCCGGTACAGCACCAAGGCGTCATAGCGCGGAAAGTAGTTCTTGTCGTCGGCCAGCACCGCCAGCTTGAGGTGGCCGATCTTGGCGTCGGTGGTGTAGATGTCCATCACGTCGATCTGGCTCGCCGCGAGTGCGTCGTAAGCCAGGCCGTGGTCCAGGCCCGTGGGCTGCTGCTTCAGGTTGTAGCGCCGCGCCAACCCCGGCCAACCGTCGGCGCGGCCGATGAATTCGTTGGACAGGCCCAGGCGCAGTTCGGGATGGGCGGCCATGTCCGAGAGCGTGCGCAGGCTCAATTTCTGTGCGTCGGCGCCCCGCACCGCCAGCGCATAGCCGTCGTTGAAGCCCAGCGGGATCGCCGCGCCCAGTCCCAGGGGCGCCAGTGCGCGATTCATGGCGTCCAGCGCCATCGGCTTGTCGCTCTTGAGGATTTCCAGCGCGATGGTGCCCGCGTATTCAGGGTAGAGGTCGATGTTGCCGGCGCGCAGGGCCTCGTAGACGATGGCGGTGTTGCCCAGCCCCTGCTTGACCTGGGGCGGTTGCGGCAAATGCGGCGCGGCGGCCTGCGCCAGCACCTGGGCGAGGATGTACGACTCGGTGAAGCGCTTGGAGCCGATGCGCAGCGGCGTCGATGCGTCGGCCGCCAGCGCGGGCAGGGCGAAGAGCAACAGTGCGGCGAGGCAGGCGATGCGTCTCATGGGCGCAAGCATGCCACGCGCGCCGCGCTCACTCAATCCGTGCGCTCCATCATTGGCGCTAACATGACGGCGATGACTACAACGCCGCCCCGCAAGAAGCCCGAGGACCTCAGAAGCCACCGCTGGTACGGCGTGAAGGACATGCGCGCCTTCGGCCATCGCTCGCGCACTTCGCAGATGGGCTTTCACCGCAGCGACTACGCCGGCAAGCCGGTGATCGCCATCATCAACACCTGGAGCGACATCAATCCCTGCCATTCGCACTTCAAGCAGCGGGTGGAGGAAATCAAGCGCGGCATCTGGCAGGCCGGCGGCTTCCCGGTCGAGATGCCGGCGATCTCGCTGTCGGAGCCGTTCCAGAAGCCCACCACGATGCTGTATCGCAACCTGCTGGCGATGGAGTGCGAGGAACTCCTGCGCTCCTACCCCGCCGACGGCTGCGTGCTGATGGGCGGCTGCGACAAGACCACGCCGGCGCTGGTGATGGGCGCGATCTCGATGGACCTGCCCGCCATCTTCATGCCGGCCGGCCCGATGCTGCGCGGCGACTACAAGGGCGCGTTCCTCGGCTCGGGCTCCGACACCTGGAAGTACTGGGCCGAGCTGCGCGCGGGCAACATCACCGAGGAGGATTGGCAGGACGTGGAGGACGGCATCGCGCGCTCCCCCGGCCACTGCATGACCATGGGCACGGCCAGCACCATGACCAGCGCGACCGAGGTGCTCGGCCTCACGCTGCCGGGCGCGGCTTCGATTCCGGCTCCGGATTCGCGCCACGCCCAGATGGCCACGCTGACCGGCAAGCGCATCGTGGACATGGTGTGGGAGGACCTGAAGCCTTCCGACATCCTCACGGCTGCCTCATTCGACAACGCGGTGACGGCCGTGCTCGGGCTCGGGGGATCCACCAACGCGATCGTCCACCTGATCGCGATGGCGCGCCGTGCCGGTGTCGCGCTCGACTTGAAACGCTTCGACGCGCTGGCGCGCCGAACGCCGGTGCTGGCCAACCTGCGCCCGGGCGGCAAGTACCTGATGGAGGATTTTTTCTACGCGGGCGGCCTGCGCGCGTTCCTTGCGCAGCTGGGCGACCTGATCGACTTCGGCCAGAAGACCTGCAACGGCCGCACGCTCGGCGCCAACGTCGAAGGCGCGAAGGTGTTCAACGAGGACGTGATCCGGCCGCGCGGCAATGCGCTGCTGGAAAATGGGGGCCTGGCCGTGCTGTCGGGCAATCTCGCGCCACTGGGCGCGGTGATCAAGCCCGCGGCGATGGAGCCGCACTTGCGAAAGCACGCCGGCCCGGCCGTGGTCTTCAAGGACTACAACGACATGGCCGCGCGCATCGATTCGCCCGGCCTCGCCGTCACGAAGGACAGCGTGATCGTGCTGCAAAGCGCCGGCCCGCAGGGCGGGCCCGGCATGCCCGAATGGGGCCAATTGCCGATCCCGCAGAAGCTGCTCAAGGAGGGCGTGCGCGACATGCTGCGCATCAGCGACGCCCGCATGAGCGGCACCAGCTACGGCGCCTGCGTGCTGCACGTCACGCCGGAATCGCATGTGGGCGGGCCGCTCGCGCTGGTGCGCGACGGGGACATCATCGAGCTCGATGTCGACGCGCGCAGCATCGACATGCGGGTGAGCGAGGCGGAGATTGCGCGGCGCCGGGCTGCCTGGCAGCAGCCGCAGCCGAAGTTCACGCGCGGCTATGGCGTGCTCTACCTCAAGCACGTTCAGCAGGCCGACACGGGCTGCGACTTCGATTTCCTGGAAACCGGGAAACCACAGGCAGGCGAGGGCGGCGAGCCCGAAATCCACTGACCTAGGAGCGGGAGGTTTCAGGCGCGGCCCTGGCCGGGCTTTCACGCGCCACCCGTGTCGGAACGTTCTCGTTGAGCGTGAAGTAGAACGTGGCGCCCTCGCCGGGCACCGATTCGGCCCACACGCGGCCGCCGTGGCGCGACACGATCTTGCGCACCATGGCCAAGCCGATGCCCGTGCCCTCGAACTCGCTGCTGGTGTGCAGGCGCTGGAACGGCCCGAACAGCTTGTACGCGTAGGCCGGGTCGAACCCGGCGCCGTTGTCCTTGACGTGGTACAGGTACGAGCCGTTGGACCAGGGCTCGCCGCCGAACACGATCCTGGCGCGCTTCACCTTCGAGGTGAACTTCCAGGCATTGCCCAGCAGGTTCTGCATCACGTCGGTGAGCAGGCGTACGTCGCCCTGCGTGCGAGGCGTGTCCTCGACTTCGACGTCCACCTGCCGCTCCGGCTGCTGTTCGCGCAAGCGCTCCAAGACGTTGCGCGCCACGGTGGACAGGTCCACGCCCTGGTGGAGCAATTGCGTGTTGGACAGGTCGGCCAGCGCCAGCAGCGCGTCGGTCAGGTCCGCCATCAGCCGGACGCCGGCGCGCACCCGCTTGAGGTAATGGCGGGACTTGTCGTCGAGCTGGTCGGCCAGGCGCAGTTCCAGCTGCGCGCTGAACCCGTCGATCGAAGACAGCGGCGCGCGCAGGTCATGGGCCAGCGAATAGGCGAAATCGCGCAGATCCTCGTTGCTTTCCTCCAGCTGGGCCGTGCGCTTGCGGATGCGCTGCTCGAGCATATTGTTCAGCAGCACGATCTCCTTTTCGGCCCGCCGCCGTTCCGTGACGTCGGTGTTGGTCGAGAGAACGCCGCTGGCAGCTCCTTCTGCGTTGCGCATCAGGGTGCAATGCCGCTCGACGACCAGGATTCGCCCTTGTGCGTCCACGCAGTCCAGCTCGCCGGTCCATTCGCCCGTGGCCAGCAGTTCGGTCGAGGCGTCCGGGGGCAGCGCCGCGCCGAGCCCCAGCAGCGACTCGAACGTCCGGCCCACGGCCTGTTGGCTGGTGTATCCGAACATTCGCTGCGCGCCCATGTTCCAGTAGCGGATCGTGCGGTCGAGGTCGTGGACCACCAGGGCATCGCGCGCCTGGTCGAGCAGCTCGGTCTGTTCGCGCAGCCGCAGGCCCAGCTGCCGCGACCGCTCTTCGCTTTCGCGCAGGGCAGCCTCGGTCGCCTCGACGCGCACGAGGCCAGTTGACATGCCCGCTGCGGGGCCAGTTGTGGGCATCTCCCTGCCTTGCTTGTGGAACCGACGAGCCATTCTCGCGCGTCACGTTGACACTTTGGGGCGCGCGCAGCGGAAATTTCTAAGCATTCCTGCACAGAGTGGGCAGATTTGAGGTGGCGCGGGACTTGCAAGTGCTGCTTGTGCGTGCGCGCAACAGCGGGGGACTACAAATGCACGGCATGTCCACAGCGCTTTCCCCTAGAAACTTGGCCCTCTTGTTTTTATCTACCGTTCACCTACAGTGAAGTCAGATTTTTGCTTACAGCAGACCGTGTTTCGCGTCCAAGCTCGTGCGTTACAGTGGAATGGAAGAGGCGTTGCTGCAGTGGGCAAATTACCGTACTGGAAGGAGATTCCATGGATGTAGTTCGCAATTTCCTGGCGCGTTACGAACAGACGCGCGAGGAGGAGATGTCGCTGGAAGAGTACCTTGACCTGTGCAAGCGCGACAAGCTGGCCTACGCCACGGCCGCCGAGCGCATGCTGGCCGCCATCGGCGAGCCCGAGGTGATCGACACCCGCCACGACCAGCGCCTGTCGCGCATCTTCGGCAACAAGATGGTGCGCATCTATCCGGCATTCAAGGATTTCTACGGCCTGGAAGAACCGATCGAGCAGGTCGTGTCCTGCTTCCGGCATGCAGCCCAGGGCCTGGAAGAAAAGAAACAGATTCTCTACCTGCTCGGACCGGTAGGCGGCGGAAAGTCGTCGATCGCCGAGCGCTTGAAGCTCCTGATGGAACAGGTACCTTTTTATTCCATCAAGGGCTCACCGGTCAACGAGTCGCCCCTGGGCCTGTTCAACAACGCCGAGGACGCGCCGCTGCTGGAGCAGCAATACGGCATCGCGCCGCGCTACCTGCAGCGCATCATGTCGCCCTGGGCCGTCAAGCGGCTGGAGGAATTCGGCGGGGACATCCGCAAGTTCCGCGTCGTCAAGCGCTTCCCGTCCATCCTCAAGCAGTGCGCCATCGCCAAGACCGAGCCGGGCGACGAGAACAACCAGGACATCTCGTCCCTGGTCGGCAAGATCGACATCCGCAAGCTCGAAACCTCTGCCCAGGATGACCCGGACGCCTACAGCTACTCCGGCGGCCTGTGCCTGGCCAACCAGGGCCTGCTGGAGTTCGTGGAAATGTTCAAGGCGCCGATCAAGGTGCTGCACCCGCTGCTGACGGCCACCCAGGAAGGGAACTTCAAGGGAACCGAGGGCTTCGGCGCGATTCCCTTCGACGGGATCGTGATGGCGCACTCCAACGAAAGCGAGTGGAAAGCTTTCAAGAACAACAAGAACAACGAGGCCTTCCTCGATCGCATCTACATCGTCAAGGTGCCGTATTGCCTGCGCGTGACGGAAGAAGTGAAGATCTACGAGAAGCTGATCCGGAATTCATCGCTCAAGGACGCGATCTGCGCGCCCGGCACGCTCAAGATGATGTCGCAGTTCGCCGTGCTCACGCGCCTGAAGGAGCCGGAAAATTCCAGCATCTATTCGAAGATGCAAATCTACGACGGCGAGAACCTCAAGGACACCGATCCCAAGGCCAAGAGCTACCAGGAATACCGCGATTACGCGGGGGTCGACGAGGGCATGACGGGGGTATCGACCCGCTTCGCGTTCAAGATCATCTCGAAGGTGTTCAACTTCGATTCGACCGAAATTGCCGCCAACCCGGTGCACCTGATGTACGTGCTGGAGCAGCAGATCGAACGCGAGCAGTTCGCCCCCGAGATCGAGCAGAAGTACCTGGCCTACATCAAGGAACACCTGTCGGCCCGCTATGCCGAGTTCATCGGCAAGGAAATCCAGACGGCGTACCTCGAGTCCTATTCGGAATACGGCCAGAACATCTTCGACCGCTACGTCACGTATGCCGACTTCTGGATCCAGGACCAGGAATTCCGCGACACCGATACCGGCGAAATCTTCGACCGCGGCGCGCTCAACTCCGAACTGGAGAAGATCGAGAAGCCGGCCGGCCTGTCCAACCCGAAGGACTTCCGCAACGAGATCGTCAACTTCGTGCTGCGGGCGCGCGCCAGCAACGCCGGCAAGAACCCGGTGTGGACCAGCTACGAGAAGCTGCGGACGGTGATCGAGAAGAAGATGTTCTCCAACACCGAGGACCTGCTTCCCGTCATCTCCTTCAATGCCAAGGCAAGCGCCGACGAGCAGAAGAAGCACGAGGACTTCGTCAACCGCATGGTTGAGAAGGGCTATACGCACCGGCAGGTCCGCCTGCTGTGCGAGTGGTACCTGCGCGTTCGCAAGAGTTCGTAAGGCAAGGATCAGGCGCCCCCAGTGTCGTCCATCCCCAAGCCGGAGAGGTCCATGCTCCACCAGGTCATCGACCGGCGCCTGTCGGGCAAGAACAAGTCCATCGGCAACCGCGAACGGTTCCTGCGCCGCTACCGTGACCAGATCCGCGACGCCGTGCGCAAGGCCGTCGGCGACCGCAGCATCCGCGACATCGAAGAGGGCACCGACATCACGCTGCCCAAGCGCGACGTGTCCGAGCCGGTGTTCAGCCATGGGCCCGGCGGCTCGCGCGAGATGGTGCACCCGGGCAACCGTGAATACCTGCGCGGCGACAGAATCCCCCGGCCCGAAGGCGGCGGGGCGGGCGGCAATGGCAATGGTGCGTCCCAGGACGGCACCAGCGAGGACGACTTCGTGTTCCGAATCACGCGCGAAGAGTTCATGAACTACTTCTTCGACGACCTCGCGCTGCCACGGCTGATCCGCACCCAGTTGCTTGCCGATGCGCCCGAATGGAAAACCCGGCGCGCCGGTTTCGTGTCGGAGGGCAACCCCACCAGCTTGCACGTGGTGCGCTCGATGCGAGTCGCGCTGGGCCGGCGCATCGCGATGGGCAGCGACGCCCGGGTCGAACTGCGCAAGGCGGAAGAGCATTTGAAGCTGCTCGAAAAACGCCCCGATACGCCGGTTGCGGAGCTGGCCGCGCTCAAGGCCGAAATCGAAGTGCTGCGCCAGCGGCTGAAGCGTGTGCCCTTCCTCGACCCGTTCGAC
Organism: Ramlibacter sp.; assembly: GCA_028292245.1. Taxonomy (GTDB): domain Bacteria; phylum Pseudomonadota; class Gammaproteobacteria; order Burkholderiales; family Burkholderiaceae_C; genus Ramlibacter. Next base: position 1,819 of record JAQGMS010000036.1, on the reverse strand, counting down.
CTGCGCTACCGCAACCGCGTGCGCGAGCCGCTGCCGACCAGCAAGGCGGCGATGTTCTGCCTGATGGACGTCTCGGGCTCCATGGACGAAGCGCGCAAGGACCTGGCCAAGCGCTTCTTCATCCTGCTCTATTTGTTCCTCACGCGGCACTACCAGCAGACCGACGTGATCTTCATCCGGCATCACACGCAGGCGGCGGAGGTGACGGAGGACGAATTCTTCCACGCCACCGAGAGCGGCGGCACCGTGGTCTCCAGCGCGCTGACCTTGATGCACGAGATCATCCGCGAGCGCTACATGGGCGCCGAGTGGAACATCTACGGCGCGCAGGCTTCGGACGGCGACAACTGGCAGCAGGACTCGTCGAAGTGCCGCGAGTTGCTGGACAGCAAACTGCTGCCGCTGTGCCGCTATTTCGCTTACGTCCAGGTGGCCGACGAGGACCAGAACCTGTGGGAGGAGTACACGCGGGTGCGCGACGCCAACCCGCATTTCGCCATGCAGAAGATCGTGACGCCGGCGCAGATATTCCCGGTGTTCCGCGACCTGTTCAAGAAAGCGGTGAACCCGTCATGAGCGCCATCATCACCGACATCAATGCCGACGGCGCCAACCGGAAAAGCAAGCAACTGCCCAGCCCTTCGGACTGGACCTTCGAGCTGATCGAAACCTATTTCGAGCACATCAAGCGCACGGCGCACCGCTACGGCCTGGACACCTACCCGGTGCAGCTGGAACTGATCTCCGCCGAGCAGATGCTCGACGCCTATGCGTCGGTCGGTATGCCGGTCAACTACCGGCACTGGTCGTTCGGCAAGCAGTTCATCTCCAGCGAGAAGAACTACCGGCGCGGGCACATGGGGCTGGCCTACGAGATCGTGATCAACTCCGATCCCTGCATCGCCTACCTGATGGAAGAAAACACGATGCCGATGCAGGCGCTGGTGATGGCGCACGCCTGCTTCGGCCACAACTCGTTCTTCAAGGGCAACTACCTGTTCCGGATGTGGACCGACGCCAGTTCCATCGTGGATTACCTGGTCTATGCGAAAGCCTACATCGGCGAGTGCGAGGAGCGGCATGGCGTGGATGCGGTGGAGGAGGTGCTGGACTGCTGCCACGCCCTCATGCACTACGGGGTGGACCGTTACCGCCGGCCGCAGAAGATCTCGATGGTGGAAGAAGAGATGCGCCGCAAGGACCGCGAGGCTTACCTGCAGCAGCAGGTCAACGACATGTGGCGCACCCTGCCCAAGGCGGCGGGCAAGCAGTCCAAGAAGGAACACCGGCGCTTCCCCGAGGAGCCGCAGGAGAACATCCTGTACTTCATCGAGAAGAATGCGCCGCTGCTGGAGCCGTGGCAGCGCGAAATCGTGCGCATCGTGCGCAAGATCGCCCAGTACTTCTATCCACAGCGCCAGACCCAGGTGATGAACGAGGGTTGGGCCACGTTCTGGCACTACACCCTGCTGAACGACATGTACGACCAGGGCCTGCTGTCCGACGGCTTCCTGATCGAGATCCTCAGCTCGCACACCAACGTGGTGTTCCAGCCGCCGGTCACGCACCCGGGCTACAGCGGGATCAATCCGTATGCGCTGGGCTTCAACATGTTCACCGACCTGCGGCGCATCTGTGAAAAGCCGACCGACGAGGACCGCCAATGGTTCCCCGACATCGCCGGCTCCGATTGGCGCAAGACGCTGGACTACGCCATGCGCCACTTCAAGGACGAAAGCTTCATCGGCCAGTACCTGTCGCCGCGCATGATGCGCGAGTTCCGGCTGTTCTCGGTGGTGGACGACGCCACGCAGAAGGA